>JAYUSX010000341.1:0-9001 GCA_043755475.1 Actinomycetota bacterium | reverse complement strand
TGCCTCCGCTGCCGTACGCCGTGTCCGGATCGCGTGACCCGTCGGCCTCGGTGGAGCCGTTGAAGAGGACGCCGTTCTGTTGGTATCGGCGAACGGTGACGTTCTCGACGGCGACTCCGTCGGCAGTGACGGCGACGCCGTTCGGCAAGCGGTCCTGCCCATCGAGCACCACCAGGTTCCGGTCGGTACCGCGCACCACGATTCCGTCGGTCTCGACGACCACGGCCTCGTGGTACTCGCCCGGCGAGATCAGCACCAGATCCCCAGGTCGCGCCTCGTCGACGGCCGCTTGGATGGTGGCGTACTGCTGCGGTACCCGGCGTACCGAGACCTGGTCGTTGTCGTCGTTCCCGCACGACGCGACGCCACACGCCAGCACCCCAGCGATGAGGGGGGCACCGATCAGCCGGCGCCGATGCCCCAGGTCAGCGGAGTCTCTGAGCAGGGATGTCACTCCGGATCTCAAGAATTTCTCACCTTCTGCGTCGAACTTGACGATATCAGGAGGCATTTCGCGCCGGATCGATGCTGCGCCAGGGCAGCGCCGGAGCGAACGGGTGGAATCGATCGTGAACGAAGCTGAACCCAACGTCGAACGCGCGTGGTGGACCGTCGCTGCGGTCTCGGTCGGTCTGGCCTACCTCGGGTGGCGTTCGGTCGCCACCCTCGACGGCGTGCCGGCATGGTTGGGATGGCCGGTGCTCGGCATCGAGGCGTTGGGGGTGCTCGGGGTCATCGTCCTCCTGCTCGGCCTTGCTCGACAGCCGCTGCACACCGACGGCACCGCTCACGCGACCGCCAAGGCAGATGTCATCCTTCGAGTCGAGGCCGAGCCGCTCGGCCGGATCGCCGCCAGCCTCGCCGGCCTCCGCCGCGCAGAGAACGTCGCGTCCACCACGATCCTCACCTTCAGCGAGCGCGAGGACGTACGCCACCTGGCCGCCGAGCACGGCATCGAGGTGTACTACGTCGATCCCGAAGTCGACGCGACCGGTCTGCAGATGGCCCTTCGGGTCGGCAAGAGCCCGTTCCTCATCGTCCTCGATGCCGGCGATGTGCCGATGCCGAACATGGCCGATGTGCTCGTCCGCCACGCCTACGACGGCCATGTCGCCGGCGTGCGCGGCGCCGTCGACAGCTGGGCCACCGATTCGGCGGAGCACGACTCGCGCGGGAATCACCTCCTCCGATTCGAGCGCGAGGTGCTCTACCCGGCCGCCGGTCGTGCCGCGGTGTTGCATGGTTCTGGCGTGCTGTTGCGCCGATGGGCGATCGAGCATGTCGGCGTGCCGAAGGGCCCCCGCCGCACGGTCGAGCTGCGCTTGTCGATGCGCCTCCGCAAGGCCGGCCTCGACGTCGTCGCCCCCGCGGATCCGGTGCTCGTCTCCGTCTACGCCGCCAACACCGGAGCCGCGGTCGCGCTCGAGCGTCGCCGCGACACCGCCGCCGCCTTGCGGATGCTGGGATCCACCGATGGGCCGCTCCTGGCCCGAGGCCTTCAGTCGCGCGATCGCATCGCCTTGCTCGCCACATTCGTACGACCGTTGTCCGGCATCCGTCGGGCGTTGTTCGTCACCGCGATCGTCGCATCGTTGCTCACGGGCGAGTTGCCGATGCGTGGGCCGGTGTCAGGATTCGTCGTTCTGTGGCTGCCATGGATGCTGCTGCAATCGGTCGCCCTGCGCTCGGCATCGCTCGGACGGCTCGATTGGGGAGACCGCGCCCGTTGGTCGTTCAGCACGATCGGCTCGTCGGTCGCGGCAATGTTCGGCGCCGGCGATCCCGTGATCGGTGCAGGGCGGACCCAACCTCGGCACGGAGCCTTCAAGGAGTTCACGTCGAACCGGCCGATCACCGCCACCCTCGCCGGTCTGGCCGTGGTGGTGCCGTTGGTCGCGATCAGCGATCGCTTCACCGGGTGGTTGCCGCCGATGCCGATGGCCGAGCGGGCGGCGCTGCTCGCCGTCACGATGTGGGCGATCGCCGTGATGCTCGACGTGATGCGCTGTCTGAACGGTGCCCGGCAGCTCCGGAGGGCGCCTCGCATCGCCACCGAGTTCCCCGGCAGCGTCGGCGACCTCGGTGCGACCATCGTCGATCTCACGCCCTATGGCGCCGGCGCGATCACCGATGAACCAGTCGACGTGGGCCAGGAGGTGCATGTCTGCTTCGATGTCCCGAGCGCGCGGGATCGCACATCCGTCGTCGCCGTCGGTGTCGTCCGGAGCGTGCGCACCACCCCGCACGGCTCGGTCAGCGGCATCGAGTTCATCTCGATGGACTACGCGTCGAGCGATGCCCTCTACGAGTACTGCGAGGTCATCCACTCCCAGGGCCACTTCGCAACCAGATCACGGAGCCGAGCCGAGCGACGCGCCCAGCCGCAGATCCCGCGGGTCATGGTCCCATCACGGCGCATTGGGGTGCGCCTCTCGGCCGCACTCGTGCTCCTCGGTGTCGCCGTCACCACCGCGCCACCGTTTCGCACCCTCGAGGCTGCCCCCGTCGCGGCCGGTGGCGCGATCACCGTGACGATGTTCCAGGACCACAACGCGAACGGGATCCGGAACTTGGCGGCCGACAGCACGAATCCTGCGCTCGACACCGGCGTGCCCGGAGCGACGGTGACCGCCACATGTCTCACCGACGACGGCGGAGACACCACGGCCGGCACGGGCGATGGAGAGACCTACTCGTCGGCCGTCACCGCGGTCGACGCCGGCGGAGGGGTGTACAACCTGACGAACCTTCCCGGGACCCCTTGTCGCATCGAAGTGACTGCGCTTCCCACAGGGTTCGAGCCAGGACCGCTCGGTGTGGACAACGGAGGTCTCGTTCAGTTCGCAGGTGCGGGTGCCGTGGTGAGCATCGGGGTGAACAGCCCGGACGAGTTCTGCCAGGACAACCCGACGCTCGTCACCAGCTGCATGACCTTCGGTGATCCCGTGTATGGCGCCGGCGCGGACTTCGCGACCATCAAGTCGTTCTCGTACAACGCCAGCGGCTCGCTGTGGGGCGGGCCCGTCCCGTCGGAGACGCCTGTCACCCTGGCGACGAACAAGGAGATCGGCAGCGTGTTCGGGCTCGAGTACCAGCGTGCCACCCGAATGCTGTACCTCGCCGCATACACGAAGGTCTACGCCGGATTCGGGCCCGGTGGCCCGGGGGCGATCTACCAGATCGATCCAAGCACCGGCGGTGCGACCGTGTTCGCCACGATCCCGAACGCGGGCAGCCTGCCCGCCAGGGCCGGGTATGCGCCGAACCCGAACTCGGTGTCGGGTGATTGGTTGCAGGACGGCCAGTATTGGAACGCCGTCGGGACGACCTCACTCGGCGATCTCCAGCTCTCGCCCGACGGGTCGACGCTGTGGGTGGTGAACCTGGCGGACCGCCAGCTCTACCCGGTCGACACTGCGACGGCAACCGTCGGCACTCCGGTCGCCATCCCGCTCGCCACCGTCGCCGTGGGCGCGTGTGCCGCGCCCGATGTTCGACCCTTCGGACTCGGCCGCCTCGACGGTCAACTGCTGGTCGGCTCGGTGTGCAGTGGCCCGGCGACGAATGACCTCCGGATGTACGTGTACGGGTTCGATCCGATCGCCGGATCGTTCACGACGACACCGCTGTTCGAATCATCCCTCGTCTACACCCGCGGTCGGCCGGGCAACAGCTGTGGTCCCAACGGCGCGCTCGGCAACTGGAACCCCTGGACCACGCGAAACGTGTTCAATGGTTCGAGCACGCCGGTGTACTGCGCCTACACACAGCCGATGCTCTCCGACATCGAGGTCGACGACGACGGCGCGCTGATCCTGGGCATCCGCGATCGATTCGGGGATCAGGCGGGCGAGGATGTGCCGGCCGGTACCAGCGGCGGTGGCGGCGAGGGAGTCTCCGGTGGCGAGTTGCTGCGTGCCTGCCCGTCCGGCGGCACCTGGGTGCTCGAGAGCAACGGCGTGTGCGGCGGACGAACGTCGTTGGCGGTCGGCGACACCCAGGGCCCAGGTGGCAAGGAGTTCTACAGCGACGGGTTCGCCACCCCCACGGGCACGGGCAGCAACCATCAGGAGGTCTCGATCGGCGGCCTGGCGAAGGTGCCGGGCTTCACGACGGTTGCTCACACCGTGTTCGACCCGAGCACGACCAACGGCTCCGACTGGCGCGCCGGCGGCATCCGCCGCAACAGCAACCAGAACGGACTCGTCAGCGGCTTCTTCCAGTTGTTCGACAAGTGCGACAGCTCGGGTGTCGCGTGCCCGGTGGGCCGCACGAAGACGCTCACGTTCGGCAAGGTGAACGGACTGGGCGATCTGGTCGCACTCTGCGACATGGCGCCGGTCGAGGTGGGCAACCGCGTCTGGGCCGACGAGAACGGCAACGGTGTGCAGGATCCGGGTGAGCCGGCAGTTCCCGGCGTGCCGGTGAGCCTCCAGATCGGCTCGTCGACCTACGCGGTGGTCACGGATGGCAACGGGGTGTATCGCTTCTCCAGCGATGGTCGGTTCAGCGACGCGCTCGGTGTGGACTTCGGCGTTCCGCAGATGACCGAGGGGGCGACGGCAACGATCAGCTTCCCTCCGACCGTCACCATCGGCGGCGCCCCGCGTCCGATCACGAGACGTGATGCGGCCGGCTCCAACGACGCCATCGACTCCGACGCGGACGAAGGCACCGGTCAGCTGACGATCACCGTCGGCGGCGCCGGCGACAATGATCACACCTACGACGCCGGCTACGCGTCGCGCTACTCCGTCGGCGACTTCGTCTGGGATGACCGCAACAACGACGGCACCTTCCAAGTGGGCGAACCCGGGATCGACGGGGTCACCGTTCGACTCATGGCCGATGGCGACGACAACGGCGTTCCGGACGGGCCGGCGCTCGCATCGCAGACGACGTCGAGCGGTGGGTACTACCGCTTCACCGACCTCGCCACCGGCACGTACGTGGTGGAGGTCGAAACACCGAGCGGATTCAAGTCGAGCACGGGTCAGAACACCTCGGCCACCGGTCCGTACGAAGGGGCCGCCACACCCGACCCGGACACCGTCGCGATCGACGGCGACGACAACGGCACCGCCACCGATTCGAGCGGAACCATCGTTCGGTCGGCGTCGGTCTCACTCGGTTCGTTCGAGCCCATCGGCGAGCCTGCCACGCCCGGCCATCCGGACGCCGCCGAGGATCGGCGCGCGAACGCGACGGTCGACTTCGGCTTCTTCCGGCCGCTCTCGATCGGCAACCTGGTCTGGGACGATGCCGACGACAGCGGCACCGTCGACAGCGGCGAGACGGGCATCTCAGGCGTGACCGTCCTGCTCCGCCAGGGCAGCACCGTGCTCGACTCGACGACCTCCGATGTCGACGGCCGCTACCTCTTCACGTTGCTGTCGAGCGGCCAGTACGAGGTAGAGGTGGTCGCCCCCGGTGGGTACCTGACCTCGACGGGTCGGAACGGGGCAGGCGACTCGGAGCCGGGGCCTGACGCCGATCTCGACAACGATGACGACGACGACAACGGCACCAACGTCTTCGGCGGCATTCGGACCGCGACCCTCGACCTCACCACGACGGCAGAACCCACCGCAGACGACGACACGTCGCCTGTCGGGGTCACCGATCCAGCCGCAGATGCCGACGCGAACTACACCGTCGACTTCGGGCTGTGGCGACCTGTCAGCATCGGCAACCTGGTGTGGTCCGACGTCGACGACGATGGGATCTACGACATCGGTGAGCCCGGCGTGCCGGGTGTCCCCGTACGTCTCTTCGCGGCCGACGGCACGACCGAGATCGAGATCGGCCCCGACGGTGCTCTCGACACCAGCGACGATGCGCCCGGCGGCATGACCACCGATGCCAACGGGCGCTATCGATTCACCAACCTGCGCCCTGCCACCTACCGCGTGCAGGTTGCGGTGCCCTCCGGTTGGCGCACCTCGTCGGTCGCCGACAGTGGCGATGCCAACGACGACACCGACAACGACAACAACGGCGGCCCCCGGGCCACCGGCAACGCTCTCGCAGGCCACGTGGAGCTGTCGGTCGGCACCGAACCGGTCGCCGACGGCGACAGTGACGCCAGCTCGAACCTGACCGTCGATGTCGGACTCTTCCAACCGAGTCCGTCGATGACGCTCATGAAAGCCACCAACGGGTGCGACGCCGACACCCCCACGGGAGCCATCGGGCCATCCGGCGGCTGCCCTCCCGGCGACGGCAGCACCAACCCCGTGATCCCGATCGGCGGGGCGGTGACATGGAGTTACCTCGCGTCGAACACGGGCAACGTTGCGCTCGACAACGCGGGGATCACCGACGATCGGATCCTTCAGGACGAGATCGACTGCAACGCCGGTGGGCCCGGAAACGGGCAACCGTTCACCCTCGCGGTCGGCGCAACGCTCACCTGCACGGCGATGGGCGTGGCGACCGGCGGGCAGTACGACAACACGGCCACGCTCGCTGCCGATGCCGAGCTCACACCCGGCACCGTCGGGCCACTGACACCCGTCACCGAGATGTCTCATCACTTCGGCAGTGACCCTGGCTTGGCGATCAAGACCTACACGCTGCTCACCGACCCCGGATCGACGGTCGGCGGGCTGTTGACGGGCGCGGCACCGCCCGTCACCGGCACCGACGACGCCGACCTGCCGGGCGGGATCGACATGGTCGCCAACCATGTGATCCCCGACGGAACCGGGGTCTGGTGGGCCTATGCGGTCACGAACACCGGGAACGTGCAGCTCTCCGACGTGCAGGTGGTGGATGATCGCCGTGGTCTCGTGTGCCAGGGCGTCACGCTGGCCGCCGGTGCCACCTCGTGGTGCGTGCTCCCAGGTCCGATCGGGTCGAGCGACACCGTCGCCGGCCAATACGGCAACGTCGGCACCGCCACCGGTGTCGACACGATCAGCAACCCGAGTGTCCCCACGAACGTCGGTCCGGTGAGCGACCCGACGCACGCGTTCGTGCCGACCCCGGCCGTGACGATCAAGAAGTACACCAACGACGAGGACGCCGACACGGCGCCCACCCGTCCACAGGTCGACGCCGGCGCTGGTGTCGTGTGGCGCTACGTGGTGACCAACTCGGGGAACTGGCCGTTGTCGGCCATCGTGGTCTCGGATGACCTCGAAGGTTCTGTGAGCTGCCCGGTGCTCCCTGGCGCGCCGAGTCGGCTGCTTCCCGGCCAGTCCGTCACCTGCACCGAGACAGGGGTGTCGACACCTCAGTTCGGTGGTGCCGACTACGTGAACCTCGGAAGCGTGACCGGCACTCCGGTGCCGCCATCGACGGGCTCGTTGCCCAATCCGATCGACGATGACCCGTCCGGGTATCGGCCGCTCGTGGCGTCCATCGGCGATCGGGTGTGGCTCGACGGCGACGTCGACGGGGTGCAGGATGGCGGCGAACCCGGTGTTGCCGCGGTGACGGTGCGCTTGCTCACGCCGGCCGACGTCGTGGTGGCGACGACCGCCACGGACGCGAACGGGCTCTATCTCTTCGCCGGGGTGAACCCCGGCACGTATCTGCTCGAGTTCGTGCCCCCGGCCGATCACCTGGTCACCGTCGGCGATGTGGGTGCCGACGACGCCGTCGACTCCGACGTCGACGTCGCCACCCGTCGCACCGTTCCGGTGCGTCTCGACGGCGGCGAGAACGACCTCACCTGGGATCTGGGTCTGTACCGACTTGCATCACTCGGCGATCGGGTGTGGCTCGACACCGATCTCGACGGAGTGCAGGACGATGGAGAGGCGCCCGTCGTGGGGGTGACCGTGCGCCTGTTCACCGCCGGTGGCACCAGCCTGGCGGCGACGACGACCGATGGCGACGGGCTGTACGCCTTCACCGGTCTGCGACCGGGTAGCTATGTCGTCCAGTTCGAGGTGCCCGCCGGCTACACCGCAACGGTGCACGACGTCGGGGTGGGCCCGGCGGCCGATGCCGTCGATTCCGACGCGCATCCGATCACGGGTCAGTCGGCGCTCGTCGAGCTCGAATCGGGCGAGGACGACCGCACCATCGATGCCGGCATCTTCCAACGGGCCGGGATCGGTGATCGGGTCTGGGACGACGCGGATCAAGATGGCGTCCAGGACCGCGGCGAGCAGGGTGTGGCAGGAGTCGTCGTGTCGCTCTACGGGCCGGCGGGCACCGCGGTCGACAGCACCCTCACCGATGTCGAGGGCATCTATCGCTTCGCGGGTCTGCAGCCCGGTGCCTGGTCGATCGGCGTGTCGAACCTGCCGACCGGCATGACCGTCGCGGGTCTCGATCGCGGCGGTGACGACGCGACCGATTCCGACATCGACCCCGTGACCGGTCGCACCGTGGTGACCGATCTCGCTCCAGGTGAGATCGACCCCACCTGGGATGCGGGCATCCATCGCGACCCGGCGTCGAACGTGCCTCCTCCTGGATCCCCGGGATCGACGGGTTCCGACCTGCCCTCCAGCAGCCGGCTTCCGGTCACCGGAGCAGAGGCCCTGCAACTCCTCGTGTTCGCGTCGGCGCTGCTCATGATCGGTCTGTTGATGATCCGAGCACGCCGTCCGCGCACCCTCTGAGCTGGCTGCCGTCACGGCCGCGGGCCGTCCGACCGGGCCGGCGGACGTGGGAACCCGTTGGGTCGGGCGGTAGCATCGTCCCTTGTGCCCGCGGCCGGTCCGGCCTCGCGCCAGGAGCATTGTGCGACGCACTTCGGCGTCGCATCAGGTCGACGAAGTAGTCGAAGTAGAGGAACGAGAACACGATGGCCAAGCGCGAATTCCCTCTGGAACGCACCCGCAACATCGGCATCATGGCCCACATCGATGCCGGCAAGACCACCACCACCGAGCGCATCCTCTACTACACCGGCAAGAGCTACAAGATCGGCGAGGTGCACGACGGCGCCGCGACCATGGACCACATGGCCCAGGAGCAAGAGCGCGGCATCACGATCACGTCGGCCGCCACGACCTGCATCTGGAACAACCACCGCATCAAC
>JAYUSX010000340.1:0-9010 GCA_043755475.1 Actinomycetota bacterium | reverse complement strand
GCCTTTCTGGGGGTCGGCGTCCGTGCTCACCTGGACGAGCACTGAGGCCCCCGGTGCTCGCTTGGCCAACTCTGCGGCCAGCGAGGCTCGATCGACCGTCTCGTACACGTCGACGAAGGGTGCGACGAGGCGCACCTTGTTCGTCTGGAGGCGACCGATGAAGTGCACGGGGAGCAGAGCCCGCCCATCCTCGAGCTTCGCCGCGAGTTCCTGTGCGTAGTTCTCACCGATCGAGTCGCAGCCGACCGCCGCCGCGGCGACGACGGCATCGATCCCCCACGTCTTGGTCACCGCCATCACGTGCACACCGCTTCCCCCGACGCGAGCGATGCGGGCGCGGACATCGGCAAGTCGGGCGGCGACGCCATCGGCATCGATCATCAGCAACCTCGGCGAACACGTGCCGACGAGGGCACGCAGATCACTTCAAGAACGATGGCACGTCGAAGTCGTCGTCACCGTCGAGCGGATCGACCGCATCGTCGGCGAAGAGGTCCTTCAACGTGGACGTCGGCTTGTTCTCGACGGACTTGAGCGCCGGCTTGGCCGACGACTGACCTGCGGCGGAGTCCCAACGGTCGAAGCCGGCGGCGATGACGGTGACCTTGACCTCGTCGCCCATCTCGTCGTCGATGACGGTACCGAAGATGATGTTCGCGTCCTGATGAGCGACACCGTGGATGATCTCCGCGGCGGCGTTCATCTCGAACAGTCCCATGCCCGACGGACCCGTGATGTTCAACAAGATGCCACGCGCACCGTCGATGGCTGCCTCGAGCAGCGGGCTCGAGATGGCCGCCTTGGCCGCGACCACTGCGCGGTTCTCGCCGCTGGCCTGACCGATGCCCATCAACGCCGAGCCAGCGCTGGCGAGGATCATCTTCACGTCGGCGAAGTCGGTGTTGATGAGGCCAGGTGTGGTGATGAGATTCGTGATGCCGGACACGCCCTGCAACAGCACCTCGTCGGCCATCTTGAACGCGTTGAGGACGCTCGTCTTTTCGTTGGCGACGGTGAGCAAGCGGTCGTTCGGGATGACGATCAGTGTGTCGACCTTCTCCTTCAGCTTGGCCACGCCGGTATCGGCCTGCACAGCGCGACGACGTCCCTCGAAGCTGAACGGGCGCGTGACCACGCCGATCGCGAGTGCGCCGAGGGTACGGGAGATCTCGGCGATCACGGGAGCCGCACCGGTTCCGGTGCCACCGCCTTCGCCGGCGGTGATGAACACCATGTCGGCACCCTTGATCATCTCTTCGATCTCGTCGCGGTGGGCCTCGGCAGCAGCACGACCCACGTCGGGATCGCTCCCCGCACCCAGGCCACGAGTGAGATCGCGCCCGATGTCGAGCTTGACGTCGGCATCGCTCATGAGCAGTGCCTGGGCATCGGTGTTCACGGCGATGAACTCGACACCTTTCAGCCCGGCGTCGATCATGCGATTGACGGCGTTCACGCCACCGCCACCCACGCCGATCACCTTGATGACCGCGAGATAGTTCTGTGGTGCGCCGGCCATCAGCGTGACCTCCAGCTTTCGTGAGTTGGTGCGGCACCGGTGTTGGCGGACGCAATGAACGTGTGAGACAACATGACCCTGCGATGGTAACGAGTGAAGGCTGCCTCCCGCGCAACCCACCCGCCTCACCCTGGTCAGCGACAGTCTGGCACGTCCACGATGGCGAAACGGGGAGGCACGTCCAGCCGTGCCCCGTGTCGGTCGGATCAGCCGATCACATCGTCGGTGGAGACGTCGATCCTGGCCGAGTCGTCGAGGCCGTCGCGCACCAGTTGCAACAGCCGCGCGAGCTTCCCGTCGAGGCCGTTGAAGCTCCCGATCCGCACCTCGACCGACGCCGGCTCTCGAGGCTCCTCGGACGCAGGCGGCACGGTCGGGTCGGCGGGGTCGACAACGGGGATCCGTTGGATGACCAGGCCCAGGTCTCCCGTTGACGGGTCGAGGGTGGCGGCCGTCGTGATGCTGCGGATCTCGGCCGGAAGCGCTCCCACGAGCTGCGCGGCCGCCCCGTACTGCGCACCGGCCGCTGACCCGGCGTCGAGGTCGGGGCCGATGCCCTCGATGAGCATGTACCCGGCTGGTCGGCCGACCAGGGTGTCGAGCACGTAGCCGTCCCGGTCGATCACCCGGTACCGCGAGTCGGATCCGACGAACGTGGCCAGCGGTTGCCGTTCGCGCACGTCGATCAGCACGCGGTTGGGGAAGTCGGTGGTGACGAAGGCGCGTTCGATCCACGGGAACTGCTCGAGCCGCTCTTCGATGTCCTTCGTGTCGACGAGCAGCACCGGTTCGCCCATCATCTCGTCGATCAACACCTGCAGCCGATCGCCATAGCGAGCCTGCGTGTACGGCGCTCCCTGGACATCGACCCGGTCCACGGCGAACAGGCCCGAGGAGAACACCGCGAGCACGCCCACGACCACGACGACGACACCAGCGACGCCGGCGACCCACAGCAGTCGCTTGCGTCCCTGAGCCCGCTTGACGGCAATGCGACGAGCGCGGACTCGAGGGTCCATCGACCGGCTGGGCACCGGCACGGCATCGAACGCGCCGGACGCCTCGAGCTCGTCACCGATGACGATGAGGCCACGATCGTTCCTGACCGCCTCGGTGTCGAGGCGTCCGTTCGGCGCGTCGGCGCCGTCGTCGAGGTAGATCGCGTCCGGCAGCGAGTCGTCGCCGCCGATCACGATCGTGGGTCGCCTTGCCGAGCCCGGCGAGCCCGTCGAGCCCGGCGAAGCCCTCGTCGGCTCCGGGCTGGGGGATGTCGGCGCGGACGGCGCTGCCGGTGCTGACGGCGCCCCGCCCGAGTCCGACCCGGCTCGATCGGTGGCCGGGATCGCAATCGTCCACAGTTCGGTCGAGTCGTCCGGTGCGGTGCTCGTGGGCGGGAGGCTCGCCGGGGGGAGGCTCGCCGGGGGGAGGCTCGCCGGGGAGAGAGCGTCGGGGGTCGAACCGGGGAGGTCGTCGAGGTCGGCCCGAGGGAGGTCGTCGAGGGTGAGATCGAGCAGTCCGTCGAACGTGGGGTCGATCGTCGGATCGACCCCGAACTCGTCGAGATCGTCGTCGAGATGGTGCTGGGGGCGCGCGCTGCCGGTGGGCGTGCCGGTGAAGGCGTTGCGCAACTCGTCGAGCACGGTGTGGGGCACGTCCTCGCCATGGCTCGGCGTCGGCTCCTCGATGCGGATCACCACTCCCGGCTCGCTCGCATGTCCCGGCGCGCTCGCGTCTCGCGGCACCCGGTCCGGACCCGTCCTTGACGGGCCGCCTTTCGCCTTGCGCCAGCTCACCACATCACACCCGGAGCCTGGTCGGCTTCGACGTCCGCGAAGCCCACGAGCTTCACCTCGCTGCGCATCACGAAACCTGTCTCGGCGGCGACACGGCTGCGCACCAGATCAATCAACGCGCGCACGTCGGCGGCCCGCCCACCATCGTCGGCCTGGATGAAGTTGGCGTGCTTGTCGCTCACGTGCGCCGTGCCCAGCCGATACCCGCGGAGACCGCATCGTTCGACCAGCGAGCCGGCGGTCACCTCGCCCGGCACCGGGTTCACGAACACCGAACCGGCGTTCTGACCACCGGGTTGGTGTTCGCGACGCCAGCGCACGATCTCGTCGAGCTCTGCGGTGCCCATGACCCGATCGCCTTCGGCGAGCCGCAGCCGGGCCGACAGCACCACCTGATGATCAGCCAGATCCGAGCCACGAAACCGCAGGCCCAGGCGATCGGCGGGCAGCACCGCGGAATCGGCCCGATGCAGGTCGAACAGATCGACATCGACCAGCGTCGCGGCCATGTCGGAGCCATGCCCGCCGGCGTTCATCCGGACGCCGCCGCCGACCGAACCCGGCACACCGACCGCCCACTCGAAACCGGTGAGCGATGCCGCCACCGTTCGGCGGGCCAGCATCGGCAATGCGACCGGTCCACCTGCGTGCACCAGGGTGTCGGCGATGGTGATCTCGGTCCCGAGATCGGCCAGCGAGACAGCGACACCCTTGAATCCTTCGTCGGCCACCAACAGGTTCGACCCGCGACCCACGACCAACACGGGCACCTCGCCGGCGCGGCAGGCTTCGGCGACGATCGCGAGGTCGTCGATCGTGCGAGGTCGCACGAACAACGCTGCCGCGCCACCGACCCGATAGGTGGTCATCGGGCCGAGTGCGACATCGTGGGCGACCGACGAGCCCAAGGCACGGAGCACCGATGCCGCGAGGTCGAGTCCGGCTGTCGGGGCCGGCCGAACAGGCTTCGTCACCGACCCACCCCGGTTCCGAGTCGGTCCGCGAGGCGTTGTGCACGACGCTCGATCACCTCGGTCGGGAACGAGGCGATGTCTCCGCACCCCATCGAGACGCAGACGTCGCCCTCGCGGAGCTCGTCGGCGACGAAGTCGATGAGATCGTGGCGCCGCGGCAGCCACACCACACGAGCGTACGGGTGGGCGTCGAGCACGGCGTTCACGACGAGCTTGCCGGTGACGCCAGGTATCGGGGCGGTGCCGCTGGCGAAGATGTCGGTGAGCACCACCACATCGGCATCGGTGAAGGCATCGGCGTACTCGGGCCACATCACCGACATCCGATTGAACCGATTCGGCTGGAAGACCGCGATCACCCGCCTCCAGCCGTCACCACTGTGCCGCGCCGCGGCCAGATCGGCCGCGATCTCCGACGGCAGATGCGCGTAGCTGTCGACCAGGGTGGCTCCCTCCGACGTCCCTCTCACGTCGAAACGGCGAGCGACGCCGCCGAACCGGGCGAGCGCTGCCGCCGCAGCTTCGAACGGCACCCCGATCTCGAGCGCCAGAGCGATCGCGCCCGTCGCGTTGCGCACGTTGTGGATGCCACGAAGCGGTAGGTCGACCACGCCCAGCAGTTCGCCGTGGCGTTCGATCGCGAATCGATGCGCGCCGTGCTCGGCCACGATGTCGACCGCGCGCACGTCGGCGCCGGCACCCGTGCCGTAGGTGAGCGCGCCGTTCTGGCGATGGCGCTCGGCGAGGCTCTGGCAGATCGGGTCGTCGAAGCACAGCACCTTGGGCCCCGGGATCTGGAGGAGATAGCGATCGAAGCTCTGCTCGATCGCGGCGAGCGAGCCGTAGTGGTCGAGGTGGTCGGTCTCGACGTTCGTCAACACCGTGCCCTCGAGGGGCAGCTCGAGGTGAGTGCCGTCGCTCTCGTCGGCTTCGACCACCAACCAGTCGCCCCCCGTCCACTGCGCCCCGGTTCCGGTATCGGTGACGTCGCCACCGATGACGAAACTGGGCCGAAGCCCGGCTTCGGCGAGCATCAGCATCAGCATCGACGTCGTGGTGGTCTTGCCGTGTGTGCCTGCCACGGCGAGCGAGCGGGCTCTCGCGCAGATCGACGCAAGCATGCCGGCACGGCGCAACGAGGGGATCTGCCGCACCCGCGCCTCGTCGAGCTCGATGTTCCGCTCGGGGACGGCCGTGCTGAACGTGATCGCCGAACAGCCGTCGACCTGAGCGCGTTGGTGACCGACATGTACCGTCACCCCTCCGGCGCGCAGGCGATCGAGGACCGGCCGCTCGCGGATGTCGCTCCCGCTCACGTCGTGGCCCATCTCGGCCAGCACGATCGCGATCGCGCTCATCCCTGGCCCGCCGACTCCCACGACGTGGATCCGTTGCATGATCGACAGGTCGAGTGGGGCCGAGGGTGTCGGCACGCGGGCAGTCATCGGTCACCCGCGGATGCGCTGCCGGCGACTGCGTCGATCAGCCGGATGAGCGAGTCGCCACGGTGGCGTTCGCCCGCGGCGAAGGCCGCCGCCGACAACGATGCGAGCCGTTCGGGGTCGCCGATCAACGAGTCGACGAGCCGGCACAACGAATCGACGCTGAGGTCGCGTTCTTCGAGCAACAGCGCTGCCCCGACATCGGTCAGTGTGCGAGCGTTGTCGACCTGATGGTTCTCGGCGGCAGCGGGCCAGGGCACCACGATCGCCGGGGTGCCCGTCGCAGCCAACTCGGCGATGGTGCTCGCTCCGGCGCGGGTGATCATCAGATCGGATGTGGCGTAGAGCTGAGGCATTCGGTCTTCGTATCCGATCACGTGGTACATGATGCCCTCTGGGTCGGTGCGCGAAGGTGGCGCGTCGTCGAGCCACCGGTCACCCACCACGTGGTGCACCGCGACGTCGGATCGGTCCGACCACGCCATCACCATCGCCGACACGGCCTCGTTCAGCGCCTTCGCACCCAACGACCCACCGAAGACGGTGACGAGGAACCGGTCGGCGGGGATGCCGAGGGCCGCTCGGGCTGCGCTCCGATCCCGAGTGCGATCGATGGCGATGATCTCCGGCCTGATCGGCGCCCCCGTGAGCGTGGCCCGAGGCAAGGGCGAATCGTCGAACGCCGCGGCCACCGCAGCAGCGCCACGGGCAGCGAGCTTCGAGGCGAGGCCGGGCCGGAGGTCGTAGCTCACCACGACGATGGGGATCTTCAGCCGGCGCGCCGCCAGCGTCGCCGGCATGCTGGCGTAGCCCCCGACGTTCACCACGACCGCTGGACGCAGGTCGCGGAGCAGCCGTGTGGCGCGGCGCGTCGCGGCGATCAGCTTCGGCACGATCGACACGTTGCGGCGGCTGAACGAACGCTGCAGGCCGACCACGTCGAGCAGGGTGAAGGCGTAGCCGGTGGGTGGCAGCAATCGCGACTCGATGCCGCGTTCGGTGCCCACGTAGTACAGCGACGACCGCGGATGGCCCGCATCGGCCAGTCGATCCATGATCGCCAGTGCCGGAAGGACGTGACCGGACGTACCACCGCCGGTGACGACGGCAAACGAGCGCGGCCCCGCTTCCTCGCGTCGACCGCTTGCATCCCCGCCGCCGACGCGGCCTGCGGTCGTCATCTTCCGTGGCGGGCGACGTTCAGGAGCAGGCCGGCCGCCGCCATGCACACGAACAACGAACTGCCGCCGGCCGAGAAGAACGGAAGCGTGAGGCCGGTGACCGGCATCAGCCCGGTAACACCGCCGATGTTGATCACCGTCTGCACCACGAGCCATCCGACGATGCCACCCGCGAGCAGGCCACCGAAGCGGTCGCTGGCTGCGAGGGCCACCTGCACGCCGCAGTAGGTGAGCGCCAGGAAGCCCCCGACCACTGCGACGACGCCGATCAGACCGAGCTCTTCTGCCACCACAGCGAAGATGAAGTCGCTGTGAGCGAGCGGCAGGAAGTCGCCGAGCTTGTTCAGCCCACGGCCGGGCCCCGCTCCCGTGGTGCCACCCTGAGCGATGGCGATCAGCGCCTGATACGTCTGGTAGCTGAGGTGGTCGCGATTGCCGGCGACGTCGAGGAACGCCGTGAAGCGGTTCATGCGGCGCTGGCTCGACATGATGAACATCACCGTTGCTCCGAGCCCCGCGCTCGCGGCGAACGTCATCGGGATGAGCGGTGTGCCACCGACGAAGGCCACCGCGAACACGATGCCCGCGAGCACAACCGCCGATCCGAGGTCGCCTTGCAGCAGACAGAGCCCGGCGGCGAGCGCCGCCACCATGAGCGTCGGCTTGAGCGTGCGGTTCAGGTCGTGCATCTCACTGGCGCGTTTGGTGAGCAGATCGGCGCAGTAGAGCAATACGGCCAGCTTCAGGAACTCGCTCGGCTGCAGGCTGAGCGAGCCGAGAGACACCCAGGCATTGGCGTCGTTCACCTGCAGGCCGACTCCCGGGACGAACGGCAGCAACATGAGTCCCGTCGAGATGGCCAGCCCCGGCACCACGAACCGACGCCACGACTGATAGGGCACGCGGGCGCAGAGCCACAGTGCCGCCGCGCCGAGGATCGCCCACACGACCTGGCGGTTGAACGTTCGCCACGGCGACTCGCCCTGGTGGAACAGGCGGATCGACGACGCCGACAGGACCATCACGAGGCCGAGCATCGTGAACACCGTGACGACCAGGGCGATGACGTAGAACGTGGTGGGAGCCGGACGCAGCTCGACCGGAGCGCGCGCGCCGGACGGATGGCGACGCAACGCGGCCGCTCGTTCCGCGGCCTGCCGACGCCGGATGGCGATGTTCGGCGCGCTGACGCTCACGACGCGCCCCCTGCCCCATGCTGTGTCGTGTGAGTTCCGGACGCCGCTCCGGAAGCGGCGCCAGACGGCGCGTCGGCGAGCGCGACGACGAGGCGGCGGAAGTCGTCGCCGCGGGCGGGGTATCCCCCGTCGGGGTACCAGTCGAAGCTGGCACACGCCGGCGAGAGCAACACGACGTCGCCTTCGCGGGCGGCCGACCGGGCCGCTGCGACCGCATCGGCCATCGAACCGGCGCGGACCACGGGCGTGGCCGGCGAGGCGCCTGCGAACGCCGACTCGATCTCTCCAGCGGATTCGCCGATGGCGACGACCGAGCGGATCCGTGCGGCCTCGCTGGTGAGCAGGCCGAGATCGAGTCCCTTGTTCCGGCCACCGGCGATCAGCACCATCGATGCGAACGATCGGATCGCGGTGAGCGCAGCATGGGGCGACGTCGCTTTCGAGTCGTTGTACCACGTGACGCCATCCACCTGGCCGACCGGTTCGATGCGATGCGGCGGCACGCGAAAGCTGGCCAGGCCGGCGTCGACGGCATCGGGCGCGACCAAGCCCGCCTCGATGCATGCCGCCGCCGCCGCGAGCGCGTTCGAGAGATCGTGCGGGAATCGGCGACGGAGCGAGGAGACCGACGCGTACTCGCCCAAGGGGTTCGCGAAACGCCGGCCGTCGCGATCGGTCGTCAGGTCTCCGACCACCCGGTGATCGCCGTCGGCCAAGCCGAAGGTGACGCGACGGCCGGGAGCCGTCGCGAGGCGGCGCATCACCACCGCGTCCTGGGCGGATCCGACCGCCACGTCGGACGGGCGCTGCAACCGCCAGATGTTGGCCTTGGCCTGTTCGTAGGAGTCCATCGACACGTGCCAGTTCTGATGATCGGGTGCCAGGTTCAGCCAGATCGCCGCATT
>JAYUSX010000339.1:0-9018 GCA_043755475.1 Actinomycetota bacterium | reverse complement strand
ACCCATGATCGGTCATCTCGAAGAAGTGGTGGTCGACTGTCGCGACGCGGCCAGGCTGGCCGACTTCTGGCTCGGGGTGCTCGGCGGTCACGTGGTCCGCCAGAGCCACGAGTGGGTGGCGCTGCACCCGCCGCGCGGCATCACCGTGTCGTTCCAGGTGGTGCCCGAGCCCAAGACCGTGAAGAACCGCGTGCACCTCGACGTCGACGTCGACGATCTGGCCGACGCAACCGAAGCAGCAGAGGCGCTGGGCGCCACTCGGATCGGCGATGTGATGTGGGACGAGTTGGGCGGCTTCCAAGTGATGGCCGATCCCGAGGGCAACGAGTTCTGCCTGATCCTCGGCGCCACCCCCATCGCCTGACCGTTCCGTGAGCCGAACCCGCAGATGGTGCGGGCGTCGCTCACGGAACATCGATCGTTCGTGAGCCGAACCCGCAGATGGTGCGGGCGTCGCTCACGCAGCTCAGCGGGGGCCGCGCAGGAGGCGGCCGGGGAGGGCGCCGGTGAACTCGTCGTCGGCCACCGTCTGCACCCCGGCGACGAACGTTGCCCGGTAGCCGCTCGCCTTCTGCACCAGACGGCGACCGTTCGCGGGCAGGTCGAAGGCCATGCGCGGTGGGCCGAAGCTGAGGCCGTCGTAGTCGATCACGTTGAGGTCGGCGCGCTTGCCGGGGGCCACGAGGCCACGATCGCCGAGGCCGTACAGTTGGCTGGTCTGCAGCGTCTGGCGGTGCACGACGTACTCGAGCGGCAGCTTCGGACCGCGGGTGCGATCGCGGGTCCAATGGGTGAGCATGAACGTGGGCGTACCGCCGTCGCAGATCGCCCCGCAGTGGGCGCCGGCATCGCTCAGCCCCATGCGTGTGTGCGGGTGGCGAGTTGCCTCGTAGGTCATCGACAGATCGCCGTACGCGTAGTTGAAGAACGGGGCGTACAGCATGCCGTTGCCCTCGTGGGCCACCAGTTGGTCGAGCACCAGTTCCATGGGTGGTGTGCCCGTTCGGGCGGCGATGGCCGCGATCGACAGGTCGCTGGTGGGCTCGTAGTCGATGTCGCCATCGGCGACCGGCCAGATACGACCGAGGTTGGCGATCACCACCTTGGCGAACAGGCCACCATCCTGTGCTTCGTTCGGGACATCGTGGATGATGCGCCGCCGACGCTCCGGATCCGCGAGGGCGGCGAGTCGGTCGGGCATCGGGAGATGGGCGATCTCGGCGTAGGCGGGGTGGAAGAGCAAGGGGTGCACACTGCCGTGCAGGCAGTACAGGATGCCGATGGTGCGGCCGGCAATCTGGGCGTAGATCGGGAGCCCGTCGGCCTGTGCCTCGTCGAGCAGACGCAGCACCTCGCGCCACACCTCGGGCGCCTGGTCGGGCTGGTTGAGGTTGACGCTCACCGGTTGTCCGGTGACCGCCGCCAGTTGGCGCATCCATGGCCATTCGCTGACGGGCAGGATCGCGTGCTCGGGGGCGAACTGGAACACGCCGTGCCCCGCGCGGCGGATGGCCGCACCGATGCCGAGGAGTTCGCGCGCGTCGGCGCTGGTGCCAGGAACCAGTTCGCCGTCCTTCGAACGGTGCAACGGTGTTCGGCTGGTGGAGAACCCGAGTGCTCCGGCGCGAAGGGCCGCTTCCACCTGCACGGCCATCTCGGCGATGTCGGCGTCGGTCGCGGTCTCGTTCGCCGCGCCGCGCTCGCCCATCACGAACGCGCGCAGCGGCCCGTGGGCGATCTGTGACCCGACGTCGATCACGTGTTGCCGCGCCCCGAGCGAATCGAGGTACTCGGGATAGGTCGTCCACTCCCAGGTGATGCCCTCGGTCATCGCGCTGCCCGGGATGTCCTCCACGCCCTCCATGAGCGCGATCAGCCATTCGTGACGATCGGGCGCCGCCGGCGCGAAACCCACACCGCAGTTGCCCATCACCACGGTGGTGACGCCGTGCCAGCTCGACGGCGTGAGGTAGGGGTCCCAGCTCGCCTGGGCGTCGTAGTGGGTGTGGATGTCGACGAAGCCGGGAGTGACCAGGCTGCCGTCGGCGTCGACGACCTGACGCGCCTGGCGCGCCTGGCCGGTCGAACCGGCGGGTTCGACGGAGCTGATGACGCCGTCATCGACGGTGATATCGGCGTGCCGTCCAGGCGCACCGCTGCCGTCGACGAGGAACCCGTTGCGGATGATCAGTTCGTGCACCTGGGCAGTTTGTCACGACCTCCACTCGCGTCCGGCAGGTATCAGTCGGATGCCGGATGCCGTGCAAGCGACCGCCACCTACGCTCGACGGATCGATCTCATCTGGGTGGCCGACGACGAACCGAGCACACGGTTCCCGCTGTACAGCCGCGGCAACGTCGGCGAGGTGTTCCCCCACGTGCTGACGGCGCTCACCGGCACGTTGATCGGTGCTGCGGTCGCTCGGGGTCAACTGGAGTCGATCGCCGAGATGGGCGTGCTGAGCCCT
Organism: Actinomycetota bacterium; assembly: GCA_043755475.1. GTDB lineage: Bacteria > Actinomycetota > Acidimicrobiia > Acidimicrobiales > Ilumatobacteraceae > VFMC01. The sequence continues at coordinate 6,550 of JAYUSX010000339.1, read as the reverse complement.
GCAGAGATGGAGGGGTCGGCGGTCGGCACCGGTGTCTTCGGTGGTTACCTCTATCAGAACGCCTCGACGATGCGGCTCTTCGGCGTGCGCTCGCCGGGGATGTCGGTGGCCGATGTCGATCAACAGGTGATGGGGGACGTGCCCGGACTCCCGCCGTACGTGCGGGGCCCGGGCGATCGGAGTCTGCGAGCGAGCGCGCGCGTGGTTCGGCACATGATGCGTCTCGTGCGGAGGCTCGACCTGTCGCCGCTCGAGCGGGCGCGAGCCGAAGCTCGGTCGTGGCTGGCGAGCATGCCCGATCTGCCGAGCGCATCCGATGCAGATCTGCTCGCCTGGCTGCGCACGTATCCGCAGCGTCAGGGCGACAGCATGCGGCGGCTGCTCAGCTCGAGCCTGGCTGCGGGTGTCCCGCTCGGTCTGCTGCAGCGGCTGCTGGAACGGTCGAATCAGCACACGTTGGTCAATCGCATCGTGAGCGGCATCGGTGACATCGACTCGGCCCGGCTCGCCCAGCGAATGTGGGTGCTCGGTCGCATGGTCGCCGACGACGGTCATCTCACGGCCGCGTTCGACGCCGGCCTCGAAGGCATCGCCGAACGCACGAGGGACACGGCGTTCTCGTCGGCGGTCGCGGCGTTTCTCGTCGACCATGGCCACCGCTGCAACGACGAGTACGAGCTGGCGTCGCCCGCGTGGTCGATGGACCCGTCGCCCGTGTACGCCGCAGTGGATCGGCTGCGTCGAGCACCTGCGGAGCGTGACCCCGAGATGGCAACCTGTCGTTTGGCCGACGATGCGGCGGCCGCGATCGACGAGGCTGCCGCCGGCACACCGTGGCCGTTGCGGAGGGTGCTTCGGCGGATGGCCGACCAATCGCGGGTTGGCGCCGTCGGTCGAGAGCGGGCCAAGGACATCCTCGTGCTCGAGAACCTGGGCGCACGACGGGTGCTGCACGAACTGATGCGTCGAGCGGCGGAACGCGGAGGGCCGGTCGACACCCGTCTGGCGTTCTGCGTCACCGCCGACGAGCTGAGCGACTTCATCGCGTCGCCCGGTCCGTTCGGCGCGATCATCGCCGAGCGAGCGGCGCTCCAGGATCATCTGAACGCTCGCGTGCCGCCGGACTGGTTCGAGGGCCGCATCCCCGATCCGAGCACCTGGAAGGTGCGCGGCGACGAGGTCGCGCCCGCGCCGACCAGAGGCTCGGTCGTGCAGGGCATCGCCGTCAGTGGAGGCCTGGCGTCGGGTCCGGCACGAGTGGTCGACGACCCTGGTGACCCGCGAGGGCTCGAGCCGGGCGAGGTACTGGTCTGCGCGATCACCGACCCGTCGTGGACGCCCTTGTTCCTCGGTGCCGTCGCGGTGGTGTGTGACTCGGGCGCGATGTTGAGCCATGCGGCGATCGTGGCCCGCGAGCTGGGTCTCCCAGCGGTCTTGTCGGTGCCCGGCATCACCCGCGTGGCCGACGGCACGATGCTCTGGGTCGATGGCGACACCGGCGAGGTTCGCGTCGGCTGAGCTCGCTCCGAGGTCAGGTGTCGAGGCCGGCGATCTCTGCGTGCAGGAGGCCGTTGGAGCTGATCGCGGTGTTGCTCTCGAACGTGCGCACACCGTGTCGATCGGTGAACGTGCCGCCGGCCTCCTCCACGACCACCTGCACCGCAGCGAGGTCGTAGGGCATCAGGCCGACTGCATCGACGGCGAGGTCGATCGCTCCCTCGGCGACCAGCATGTGCTGCCAGAAGTCGCCGAAGCCGCGAGCCCGGTGGGCGCGCTGTTGCAGCGCGACCAGTTCCCCGGTGAGACCGAGGTCGTCCCATCCCTTCGCGAAGGTGACCGAGACCTGGGCTTCGGCGATGGATGCAACCGTCGAGACGCGGCATCGCCGCTCGAGACCCGTGAACGTCGTTGCCACAGCGCCCATGCCGCGCGCTGCCCACCAACGTCGACCCATCGCCGGCGCCGACACCACGCCGACGAGCGGGCCGTGGTCGATGTGCGTCAGGGCGATCAGGCTCGCCCACACGGGAATGCCGCGGACGAAGTTCGAGGTGCCATCGATCGGATCGATGATCCAGCGCCATGGCGAGTCGGCATCCCCGACGACGCCGTGCTCCTCGCCGTACAGACCGTGATGCGGTCGGTGCGCGACCACGAGATCGGAGATCGTCAGCTCGCTCTCTCGGTCGGCTTCGGTCACCTCGGTGCGGTTGGCCTTCCAGTCGAGGGTGAAGCTGCGGTGCTCGTAGTGGGGCAACGTGACAGCATCCGCGGCAGTGGCGAGCCTCAACGCGAACGCGAGTTCGACGGCCAGGTCGTGTCCGTCGATGACGTGATCGCCGGAAGCGTGATCGCCGGAAGCGTGATCGCCGGTGGGTCCAGCTGGATGGGTCATCGGTCGAACTCCGGTGCTCGTTTGGTCTGGAGGGCGTCGAGGCCTTCGGCCGCATCGGCGCCCAGGAAGTTGAGCATCTCGTAGGCGAGCGATGCCTCGAAGTTGGGGAGCGCCTGGCGAAGCCAGTGGTTCAGCGCCCGCTTGGTGTAGCGGGTGGCGTCCCGAGGTCCACGCGCCAGTCTCTCCGCGATCGCGAGCGCTTGGGGCAGCACCTCCTCGGTGGCCACGGCTTTGCTGACCAGTCCGATGCGTTCGGCTTCGCGGCCGTCGATGAAGTCGGCGGTGAGGAGGTAGTACTTCGCCTTGGCCATCCCGCAGAGCAGCGGCCAGATGGCGACCGCGTGATCTCCCGCGCCGACGCCGAGACGGATGTGGCCATCGGTGAAGCGAGCATCCTGATCGATGATCGAGATGTCGGCCATCAACGCGACCGCTAGACCGGCACCGACGGCGACACCGTTGATCGCACTGATGATCGGGGTGTCGCACTCGATCATCGTCCGCACGATGTCGCCTGCTTCGCGCATCACCTTCATGGTCTGGGCGTGATTGCCCACTTGTTCGGCGATCCAGTCGAGGTCGCCGCCGGCGCTGAACGCCTTGCCCTCGCCGGTCACGACGACGGCGCCGATCGTGGGGTCGTGGGAGATGTCGTGGAACACGCGAGCCAGCTCGGCGTGGAGCACCGCGTCGGTGGCGTTGAGCTTGCCGGGGTTCGACAGCGTCAGCAGCACCACGCCGTGTTCGCGCCGATCGATCAGCAGTCGGCGGTAGGAGGAGTCATCCATCGGTCCGAGGTTACGCACGCCGACCGGGCCGCGGCAGGACGACCGGCCGCACGACCCGGCCGCACGATCGGCCGGTCGGCGCGGGGCCGGTCAGCTCAGAGCAACTCGCGAACGGCAGCGGCGATGCCTGCGGCGTCGAGACCGATCGCGGCGAGGATCTTCGCGGCATCACCCTGCGGGATGAACTTCGCCGGGATACCGAGCGTTCGAACGGGGATCTCGCATCGGATCGCATGGACCTGATCGGCGATCGTCATGCCGATCCCGCCGTCACGAATGCCGTCTTCGACCGTGACGACTCCTCGGTGCTGGGCTGCGTCGGCGATCATGTCGGGGTCGAGCGGAGCACAGCAGCGAACGTCCCAGATGGTGGTCTCGATCCCGCTCTCGGCCAACCGGGCGGCGGCCTTCTCGGCGATGCCGACCATCTTGCCGATCGCGAGGATCGCGACCGAGCCGTTGCCGGCGCGCACGTGGCGGGCGCGAATCCCGACGCCGACCTCGTGTTCGCCCACGTGCACGGCGGTACCGCGCGGATAGCGGATGGTCACCGGGCCCTCGTCGGCCAGAGCGATCGCGTCGTGCATCATCACTTGGAGATCTTCGGCGCTGGAGGGTGCGAGCACACGCATTCCCGGCACCTTGGCCAGCATCGCCATGTCGTAGACGCCGTGATGACTCGCGCCATCCGGGCCGGTGATCCCCGCACGGTCCAGGCAGAACACGACCGGGAGGCGGTGCATCGCCACGTCGTAGACCACTTGGTCCCACGCCCGATTGAGGAAGGTGGAGTAGATCGCGACGAACGGGCGCAGACCACCCATCGCCATCCCGGCCGCGCCGGTGACCGCGTGCTGCTCGGCGATGCCGACGTCGAAGAAGCGGTCGGGGAAGCGCGCCTGGAACGGCAGCAGTCCGGTAGGTCCGGGCATCGCGGCCGTGATCGCCACGACCCGCGTGTCGGCTTCGGCTTCTTTGATGATCGCGTCGGCGAAGGCCTGGGTGTAGCCCGTGGGCATCGCCGGCGGAGGTCCGATCGCGGGATCGAACACCGGTGCGTCGTGCAGGTTCTTCTCGTCGTCGTCTTCCGCCGGCGGGTAGCCGCGGCCTTTCTGGGTGAGCACGTGCACCACGATCGGGCCCTCGGCGGACAGCTCGACCGCGTTGCGCAGGCTGACCTCGAGGTCCTCCAACGAATGGCCGTCGACGGGGCCGACGTACCGAACGCCGAGCGCTTCGAAGAACGACGGAGGCTGCAAGAACTCGCGCACGGCGGCCTTGAACGCTTCCACGCCTTTTTCGGCCTGGGGGCCGACGTACGGCAGGTTCTGCAGGAACTGCTCGAGGCGACGCTGGCGACGGACGTACACCGGGTTGAGACGGATGCTGGTGAGCGCATGGGCGAGCTTGTCGGTCACCCGCGACGGCAGGCTCGGATGATCGGCCATCGCCAACTCGATCGGCGTCGGCATCGTCGCGGTGAGGTTCGAGATGGTCGGGGCGTACGAACGTCCGTTGTCGTTCAGCACGATGATCACCCGCTGGCCCGAGTGGCCGAGGTTGTTCAGCGCCTCGTACGCCATGCCACCCGTCATCGCCCCGTCGCCGATGACCGCCACGATGTGGCGATGCGGATCGGTGCCGGCATCGCGCGCCACCGCGAGGCCGTACGCATACGAGAGGACCGTGCTGGCATGGCTGTTCTCGATGATGTCGTGAGTGCTCTCCTCGCGGTTCGGGTACCCCGACAGGCCGTTGGCCTGTCGGAGCGTCTCGAATCCTGCCTGTCGACCGGTGACGATCTTGTGGACGTAGGCCTGGTGGCCCGTATCCCAGAGGATCGCGTCGGTGGGGGAGTCGAACACCCGATGCAGCGCGAGCGTGAGCTCGACCACGCCGAGGTTGCTGCCGAGATGGCCTGCGTTCTCGGCGACCGCCTGGACCACGAAGTCGCGGATCTCGCCAGCGAGCTCGTAGACGTCGGGGTAGCCGAGCTTCCGCAGATCGGCGGGTTCGCGGATGTCGGAGAGAGCCATGGCGGGGATCACGTTATCCCCCGGTGCCGAGGGCGATGCGGCAGGCCGGTACGTTCGAAGTGTGCCGATCACCACACGCCTCTTCGATCTCACCGGACACGTCGCCCTGGTCACCGGAGGCAACGGAGGCATCGGTCTCGGCATGGCCGAGGGTCTTGCGGCTCACGGCGCCACCGTGGTGATCTGGGGGACCAACGCCGCCAAGAACGAGGCGGCGGCGACCACGTTGCGGGCGCACGGAGGTCGCGTGCTCGACCTCATCTGCGACGTGGGTGATCAGCAGGCCGTGATCGAGTCGATGGCTGCCACGGTCGCGGCGTTCGGCCGTCTCGACTCGTGCTTCGTGAACGCAGGCGTGGGCGGCCGCGCACCGAGCTTCGTGGGCATGACGGACGAGGAGTGGCACCGCGTGTTGCGGGTCAACCTCGACGGCGCGTTCTACACCGCACAAGAGGCCGTGAAGCAGATGGTGGCCCAGGGGGATGGCGGCTCGGTGGTTCTCACCACGTCGGGCTCGGCGTACTTCGGCCAGCAGAAGGGCCAGCACTACGGAGGCTCGAAGGGCGCGGTGATCTCGATGATGAAAGGCATCGCCGTCGAACACGCACGGCACGGGATCCGCTGCAATGCGATCCTGCCCGGCTGGATCGAGAGCGACATGACCGCGGGGGCATTCGGGTGGGACAAGTTCGTCGACAACGTGCTGCCGCGGGTGCCGATGCGTCGGTGGGGCAAGCCCGCCGACTTCAGCGCCCTGGCCGTCTATCTGGCCAGCGCCGCCAGCGGCTATCACACCGGAGACGTGATCACCATCGACGGCGGCTACCACAGCTTCTGACGATTCGCGATGAGAGATGAGTGCCGCTGCCGCCCCCATCTCTCATCCGCTTGCGCTCGGCTGCCGCCGACAGCCGAGGCGATGAGACAGAGGGGCGGCAGGGACACTCATCTCTCATCGCGGGGTGTGGGTGTGTGCGGTGGGCGAACGTGTGTACGATCGGAGTATGTCCTTCGGTCAAGTCTCCGGTCCGCCCGCTACCGCCAAGCAGGTGAACGAATTGCTGTCGTTGCTGAACGACGTCGGCCATAGCGATTTCCGTGATGCGCGCGGCCCGCTCGGGTTCACCCAGCGCCAGGCCGGCGGGAAGTTCAGTCGGGACGAGGCCGATGCCTTCATCCAGCAACTGCAGGACGAGGTCGACCAGATCGCCGCCCCGGCCGCCGAGCCTGCGGTGGCGGTCGCGATCGACGAGGCCGTGCGCAAGCTCCCCACCGAGCAGCTCGCGGCCGAGCTCCAGCGACGAGGCTGGATCGTCGCCGCCCCCTGAGTC
>JAYUSX010000338.1:0-9047 GCA_043755475.1 Actinomycetota bacterium | reverse complement strand
GACGGGGACCAATGGGTGCTCAACGGCCAGAAGATCTGGACGTCGGCGGGCCACCTCGCGGATCACATCTTCACGCTCGCTCGCACCGATCCCGACGCGCCGCGACACAAGGGCATCTCGTTCCTGCTGGTCGACATGTGTCAACCCGGTATCGAGGTGCGTCCGATCCGGATGATCTCGGGCGACAGCGAGTTCAACGAGGTCTTCTACACCGATGCCACCGCACCGAAGGGCGAGGTGATCGGTGGCGTCAACAACGGCTGGGCGGTGGCGATGACCTTGCTCGGCCACGAGCGTGGTGAGGCCGCGGCGACCTTGCCGATCCGCTTCGGGGCCGAGTTCGACCGCCTCGTGCTCCTCGCCCGCGACCGCGGCCTGACCGGTGACCCGATCATCCGGCAGCGCCTGGCTGCCTGCTACGCCCAGGTGCAGATCATGCGCTACAGCGGCATGCGCGTCCTCACGAAGTTCCTGCACGGACATCACCCGGGTCCCGATGGTGCGATCACCAAGCTCTCCTGGAGCGAGTACCACAAGGAGATCACCGAACTCGCCATGGACATCCTCGGGGCCGATGCCACGGTGCCCACCGGTCGTCGTCCATCGTCGGCGTTCCAAGCCGACGACGCCGGAGCACCGAACAGCTCGTGGAGTTGGGTCGGCACGTTCCTGAATGCGCGTGCCGGCACGATCTACGCAGGCTCGTCACAGGTCCAACGGAACATCATCGGCGAGATGGTGCTAGGTCTGCCGAAGGAACCCCGCTGAGCACCTCGCCGCTCGGTGGCGGTGTGGCGATGTGGCTGCGAATCGGCGTCGTGGTCGCCGGTCGGCCGCGGCTGTGGCTCACCGCTGGTCGCCAAGCGCGGCGCACCGCCCGCCGCGGCTGGTGGCGCCACCGCCCCTTCCTCCCGGTGCCGGGTGGCGAGTACCTCAGGTTCCGCATGCTCACCCAGTACGGCGACGCAGATCATCCGCCGGTCCCTGCCGATGTGTTGAACTACCTCGCATGGTGCAGGGCGCAGGCGGGCCAGGATGTGACAACCGAGCAACGACGGGCCGGCCGGCGATGCACCTGATGCACCTGATGCACCTGATGCACCTGATGCACCTGATGCACCTGTCGGCTCCTCCCGGCCTGCAATCTCGGGCGTCGGTCCCTGCAGGGGATCGCTAGGGTCCCGCCGATGAGGAGCGCGCTGGTGTTGAACGCAACGTACGAGCCGCTCTCGGTGGTGCCGTCCCGTCGTGCGGTGTGCCTCGTGCTCGCGGAGAAGGCCGACCTGGTGGAAGACGACGGCACGGTGCTGCACGCCGCGCGCCTCGAAGTGCCCAACCCCGTGGTGATCAGGCTCCGGTACGTCGTCAAGGTGCCGTTCCACCGGCGCACGGCTCTGTCGCGCCGAGCGGTGTTCGCCCGCGACGAGCATCGGTGTCAGTACTGCGGAGGGTTTGCCGACTCGATCGACCACGTCATGCCGCGCTCTCGCGGCGGCGAGCACGCGTGGGACAACGTGGCTGCAGCATGCAGACCGTGCAACCTCTCCAAGCGCGACCGCACCCCCGACGAGGCCGGGATGCGCTTGGCTCGCGCGCCGCGGGTGCCTCGAGAGCTGGCATGGGTCACCGTGGCGGTCGCACGGGTACCCGATCAGTGGAAGCCCTACCTCGCACGAGCCAGCTGAACCTCGCCGGTTCGAGTACGTGTCTCTCGGCGCACTCGGTCGGATGAGGTTGCCGGCCGCCACACTGGTCAGCCGATGAACGACTCATCAGCGAGCCCTTGGCGGATCGGCACACGCCACGGTTCCGCCGCGACGTTGCACGGGCTGGTGCCACACGGCCGAGAGCGCACCGCCGAGTGGTTCGAGGTCGATCGCACCGCGCTGGTGCTCGGGTCGGCACAGCGCGACGAGGTCGTCGACCGCGAGGCGTGCGCTGCTGCCGACATCGATGTCGTGCGGCGCCGCAGCGGGGGAGGGGTCGTGCTGCTGGTCCCCGGCGAGATGCTGTGGCTCGACGTGGTGATCCCCCGTTCTGACGATCGGTGGGACGACGATGTCGCGAAGTCGATGTGGTGGCTCGGTGAACTCTGGTGCGAGGCGTTGGCGCTCGCGGGAACCGCTGGGGCGACGGTGCACCGCGGCGGGTTGACGCACACCGAGTGGTCCCGTCTCGTCTGCTTCGATGGACTCGGCTCCGGCGAGGTGTTGGTCGACGGACGCAAGGCGGTCGGCATCAGCCAGCGCCGCACCCGGGACTGGCTGCGACTCCAGTCGTCGGTGCACCTGGCCTGGCGGCCCGATCTGCTCGTGTCGCTCCTGGCCGCGCCGGCGCCTGCGGCTGCGCAGCTTCGAGTGCCGTTCACCCACGACGCTGATCCCGACCTGTTGAGGCATGCCGTCGAAGCAGCCCTCGCGGCCGGCTGACCGCACACCCCCACAACTCCCCACCGACTCCCCACCGAGCGATCGACGCGACCCCACGCGGGCCGTCTCGACAGGTCGAGGCCCTCGGAAGCGCCTGATTGCCCCGAGACCGCCCCGAAATGCTCCGTCGGTGGTGCGATCGAGCGGTGTCACGACGCTGATCCATGCTTCGCGCGTCCCGTGTGCACCCGAACACGAGACGCGCGAACTCCCTCGGCGAGTGTCTGGCGCGATCGATCATCCCAGCTCAGCGCACCTGGATGTGCCATCGCCACACACCCGTCGGTGTCGCGTTGTGGCGCGAATATGGGGATTGTGGGGAGAATGATTGACTCAGGGGGTCTCCAGGGGGAAGAATGGGGAATCCCAAGGGACGCGGCGCGGTGATCGCGCCGTTCCTCGACAGCGGTGGAGGCCGGTCTCGAGGGGGTCCCAGACGGTGCACGGCGCTTGTCGTGCCGGTCGCGAGGCAGGAATCGAGGTGATCTCCAGGTGGTTTTGTTCGTCGGGACGCATGAGCGTCAACTCGACGACAAGGGACGGCTGGCGCTGCCGGCCTCGTTCCGCACGCACCTGGGCGAGCGCTGCTACCTCGCCGTCGGCGACGACCAGTGCATCAAGGTGGTGCCTGCAGCGGAATTCGAGACGATCGCGGCCGAGCTGAAGGAGCGGGTCAAGCGCGGCGAGATCACCCTGCAGTACCAGCGTGTCGTCGCAGCGAGCGCGACCCCGGTGACCATCGACAAGCAAGGCCGCGTGAACGTCGAGGAGAAGCTCCGCGCCTACGCGGGGCTCGCCACCGACGCCAAGGTGGTCGTCACCGGCAACTTCGACGTCGTCGAGATCTGGGCCCCTCATCGATTCGAGCTCGTGCAAACGGCCGGCAACGCCGACCTGGCCGGAGGACTTTCGGCCCAGACCGACGGGGGTTCACAATGATCGAGTCGCACATCCGCCAACCTCGACGAGGTCTTCGCCGGCGGACGCTGGCTGCCTTGGTGTCGATCGGTGCACTTGCGCCGGTGATCACGGGCAGCGCACCCGGACTCACGCCGGGCATCGCCGGTGCGGCGGTGTCGTACGACCTGCGCGCGTACTACCCGAACCCCACCCTTGCCTTCGGCGGTTACTACCTCGAGGGGTACAACTACTTCTCGGGGACGCCGCAGCGGTCGGTGCTCTGGTTCGAGGACCTCGGCCGCGGAACGTTTCGCATGTACAACTCGCTGCCCGGTGAGCGGTGCCATTGGGACCAGCTCACCTGGCAGTCGACGAGGCTCGTCTATTCCGCCACGCACCATGAGTGCGAGGGGCCGCGCCACGATTCGATCTTCAGCCCCCCGATCACGTTCATCCCCCGCTTCTGGAATGGCAAGGCGTGGCGCACCACCGGCAGGTCGGGCGTCACCGAGCAGCTCGATGGCGTCACGGTGTGCACCGGCACCAACTCGTGGGAAGCCCGGGTGCTGGGCCTGATCGAGGTGGCGCCCGGGGTGCAGGGCATCCATTGGCGGACCATCCAGACCACGAAGTGGGCGACCGGCACGTGTGCGCCGTGGACCACGCGGTGGCAGGAGGACTACGTGCTCGTCGCGGACATGGGCGGTGACGCAGTCGGCCCCGCGCTCAAGCGTTCCGTCGGGGGCAACCTCGCCGGCGGCTTCAACTGGGACGTGTGGATCGACCGTTGGCAACGGATGCCATGAGCCCCTGCGCCCCCTCGACCGACATCAAGCCGGAAATCGAAACCGAAATCGAAACGGAAATCGAAACAGAAAAGGAGGAACGAGGCACCGACGACGAGCCGATGGCTCCGTCCCTGTCATGACCACCACCACGATGTGCGTTACCCCTCGACGAGGGCCTGAACCAAGGCCTGAACGAATGGATCGTGGTGCATCTGCAGCTCGCCGGCCGGCACGATGGACAGCTCCACTCCGCCCGCTTGCCGTCTCGTCGACCGGGGAGACATCCCGGCGGCACTCGCCGACCGGCGAGCTGCAGATGCACCACGTGATGTCGTTTGCTCGGGTGGCGTCATCCTCCGTGGGTCGTTGATGGGTACTCCCCCAGACTTCACCCACCGCCCGGTGATGCTCGACGAGATCGTTCGGATCTTCGCGAGTGTGCCGTCCGGCTGGATTCTCGACGCCACCCTCGGTGGGGCGGGTCACGCGATGGCCCTGCTCGAGGCTCATCCGCACCTGCGGATCCTCGGTCTCGACCGCGATGGCGATGCCCTCGCCGTCGCAGCCGAACGGTTGGCAGTGCATGGGGAACGGGCAGTCACGACGCACGTCAGGTTCGACCACCTCGATCAAGCCATGGAAGCTCTCTCTGTCGATCATCTCTCCGGCGCCCTGTTCGATCTCGGCGTCAGCTCGCCGCAGCTCGACCGTTCCGAGCGCGGGTTCTCCTATCGCAACACGGCTCCCCTCGACATGCGCATGGATCAGCGCGAGACGTGGACCGCCGGCGACATCGTCAACGGCTACGACGAATCGCAACTCGCGCAAGTGCTCCGCCAGCACGGCGACGAGCGCTTCGCCACCCGCATCGCCCGTGCCATCGTGGCTGCCCGTCCGGTGGAGACCACGACACAACTCGCCGAGATCGTGGTCGCCGCCATCCCTGCGGCTGCCAGGCGAACCGGCGGTCACCCCGCGAAGCGCACGTTCCAGGCGATCCGTATCGAACTCAATCGCGAGCTCGAGGTGCTGCCCGTTGCGCTCGACCTCGCGATCGCGAAGACCGAGGCCGGCGGTCGCATCGCCGTGCTGTCGTACCACTCGGGCGAGGACAGGATCGTGAAGCAGCGGATGCGCCTGGCCGAGACCGGCGGGTGCCTGTGTCCTCCCGAGCTGCCCTGCGTGTGCGACGCCGTGCAGACGGTTCGCATCGTCCGCGGCATCCCCAAGACACCGAGCGAACCCGAGCGCACCTCGAACCCCCGGGCTCGGAGCGCGCGTCTTCGCGTCGTCGAACGAATCGCTCCCACCCGCCGCGGAGCCACGCCGAGCGGTCGGATCTGACATGGCTCTCCCGATGCAGCAGCACGCCGTCGCGCCCCGAGCCCGACAGCACGGCACCGCAGCCCGCCACGACGTCGAAGGTCGCTCGGCCCGGCCGGTCGGCCGGCGTGTCGAACCAGGTCAACGGGTGGTCGCGACGCGTCGTCACGGCGGTCTCGACATCGGGCCGCAGCCCATGGTCCGAGCCACGGTGGGCATCCATGCGAGCGACCGTCACCTGGCGCTCGTCGCGCCGCGCGGTCGGCGCGCGGCCCACCTCGCGGTGACGATGAGCGTGCTGCTCGGACTCGCGATGCTGGGCGCCGCAGCGTTCCAGACCCGGTTGGCGCAGAGTCAGGTCCGGCTCGATCAGCTCGATACCGGCATCACCGACGCTCGGGAGCACTACGAGACGCTGCGCCGCGAGCGCGCCGAGCTGCGGTCGCCGGCACGTCTGGCGGAGGTCGCTCTGGCCAACGGCCTGCAGCCGGTCGACGACGGTGGTTTCCTCGAGATCACTCCAGAGGTGCGAGCGATCGTCGCAGCCTCGACCGGCGACATCGATCCGGCCCACCTCGGCGACGCAGGCAACACCCTCGACGACTTCCGAGCGGTGAAGGCCGCCACGGCTGCGGCATCGGCAGCGGCGACATCGCAAGCGGCATCGCAAGCGGCATCGCAAGCGGCGTCGGAAGCGGCGTCGGCGACACCGTGAGCCGGCGTCCTCCGATCGAGCGAAACGGGCGCAATGGTGCGCGATCCGGCAAGGACGCCGGACGCGCGCGGAGTGCCCGTTCCGGCTCGACGACGAACCATGTCGCTGCAGCGTTGGGGCGCCGTTCCCATGGCGGTGGCGAACGGCACGATCGTGACCGGCCGACGCCGACCGGCGAGCGACGAGGTGAGCGACGAGGCGAGCGGCTCGAGCGGATCGAGCGTCGACCGTCCGATCCACGAGCGCGCAGTCATGGAGCAGCATCCCGGAGCGGTCACTCGGAACGTGCCCCGCGGAACCGCAGCGACGACCACCGGAGTGTGACGAAGCACTCGAAGCCGGCGGCTCGAAGCGCCACGGCACGTTCGGCACCCGCGTCGAGGCGCGGGCTGCAGAAGCGAGTGGTCAAGGTCCGCGCTGTGCGGCATCACTTCAAGGCAGGCCAGCACCCACGTCGATTGAGGGTCATGTTCGCTCTGTCGGCGATCGTGTTCGCGATCATCCTCGGACGTGTCGTGATGCTGCAGACCGCCGATGCCGATCAGCTCCGCGAGGCAGGACGAGCCCAGCGCACGAGTGACACCGTGCTGCGAGCCAGTCGGGGTGTCATCTTCGACCGCAACGGCGACGAGCTCGCACTGTCGGTCCCGTCGGTCACGATCATCGCCAACCCCAAACTGGTGACCGACGCGGTGGGCACGGTCGGCGCGCTGAACAAGGTGTTGTCGCTCCCCCCGAAGAAGCAGCAGTCCCTGCTCGCGTCGTTCACCACGAAGGAGAAGTCGTTCGTGTACGTCGCTCACCAGGTGAGCGACGATCAGGCCGCCGCGGTCAGGATGCTCGACATCGCCGGCGTCGACATGATCGACGAGGATCGTCGCACGATGCCCGCCGGCGAGGTGGGTCAGAGCGTGATCGGCAAGGTCGACATCTTCGGCGTGGGCATCGCCGGGATCGAGAAGCAGTACGACCTTCTGCTCACCGGCACCGATGGTGAGATGTCGCGCCAGCACGATCGCGACGGTCGGTCGCTGCCGGGATCGGAGACCACGACCGTGGCGCCGACACCGGGCCAGGACATCATTCTCACCCTCGACCGGTCGGTTCAGTTCGAGCTCGAACGAGCGATGGTGGAACAGGTCACCAAGCTCGGTGCGCGCGGCGGTTCGGCGGTCGTGATGGACACCGATACGGGTGACATCATCGCGATGGTCGGCGTTCGGCGGGGAGACGATGGCATCGTTCGCGTCACGAGCGGGAACATCGCCGCCGTGGATGCTGCCGAGCCCGGCTCGGTTTCCAAGGCGATCGCGGTGGCCGCCGCCCTCAACGAAGGAACCGTCACACCGGACACGACGTTCAACGTGCCGTACCGCAAGAACTACTCCGATGGCACGCTCCACGATGCCGAGGTGCACCCTGACTTCACCTGGCCCGTGTCACAGATCCTCGCCAAGTCGTCGAACATCGGCACCATCGAGATCGCGCTCACCTTGGGCGACTCGCTCCGTCAGACGAAGGAGAAGCTGGGGGCGTACATGCGCGCCTTCGGCCTGGGGGAGAAGACGGCTCTCGACTTCCCCGGTGAGTCACGTGGCCTGGGTGTCGACTGGACCAAGTGGGAGGGCCTCGAGCAGTACACCGTCGCCTACGGCCAGGGCATCGCCTCGACGTCGATCCAGTTGGTCAGCGCGATCAACGTCATCGCCAACGACGGCGTGTACGTCGCACCTCGTCTCGTCGCCGGCACCGTCGACGCTTCCGGTGTGCTCATCGATGCGGTGCCGAGCGGGACGCATCGCGTGGTGCGGCCCGAGGTCGCCCAGCAGGTGAACCTGATGATGCGGCAGGTGGTGTGCGATGGCACGGCCAAGCTGGCCAAGGTGGACGGTGTCACGATCGCCGGCAAGACCGGAACCGGTCTGAAGGCCCAAGACGGTGGCGGCTACGAAGACGCCGACGGAAACCGCAAGTACTACTCCTCGTTCGCCGGGTTCTTCCCTGCGGAAGACCCGCAGGTCACCGTGCTCATCTCGATCGACGAACCCCCGGGCGACGAGGATCAGCAGACCCGCTTCGGCGGCACCGCTGCCGCGCCCGTGTTCGCCGACATCGCCCCCACCATCATGCACGAGATGAACATCACTCCGCCCGTCACGGGCGGAGGGTGTCCGAAGGGCTGATCGTGGCCTCCGCACCTCGATCGCGGCGCGGGGTCGACCTCGCCACCGCCGTCGACCACATGCGCGGTGGGCCCGCACGAAGCCTCGTCGAGCCCGTGCCCGGCGCAGCCCGAGACGCGGTGATCACCGACGTCACGGTCGATTCGCTCGAGGTCGGCCCGGGCACGCTGTTCTGCTGCCTGCGCGGGGAGCATCGCGACGGCCACGGCTTCGCGGCCGACGCCGTCGCCGCCGGCGCGGTCGCGTTGCTGGTCGAGCGACCGCTCCAACTCGCCGTACCGCAGGTGCTGGTGAGCGACGCTCGTGCGGCCACCGGGTGGCTGGCGGCGGCGGTGTTCGATCATCCGTGCGACTCGCTCACCACCGTCGGAGTCACCGGCACGAACGGCAAGACCACCACGGCGCATCTCATCGGCCACGTCCTGAACACCCTGGGGCGCCGAACCGAGGTGTTCGGAACGCTGTCGGGCCGCTTCACGACACCAGAGGCACCGACGCTCCAACGACACCTTGCACAGTGCCGCGACGATGGCGTGCAGGCGGTCGCGATGGAGGTGTCGTCGCACGCGCTCCACTTCGATCGCGTCGCCGGCGCCCGCTTCGATGTCTCGGTGTTCACCAACCTCGGGCGCGATCATCTCGATCTCCACGGCACCGTCGAGCGCTACTTCTCGGCGAAGGCGCGCCTGTTCGAACCACGTCTGACGGA
>JAYUSX010000337.1:0-3619 GCA_043755475.1 Actinomycetota bacterium | reverse complement strand
CCGGCGACTCGCCCGCATGCGTGCCAGATGCTCGGTCTTCGACCAGCTCTGCACACCGCCCGGGATCTCTCGATTCCGATGCGGATCGTGTAGATCGTCGTCGGCGAGCGACGGGTCATCTCGGCTGATCGGCCGGCGCAGCGCTGCTCCTTCGTCACCTCGGGCAACTCGCGCCTCCAACACTCGGATCCGCTCGTGCAGCACGACCCACGCTTGTTCTGCTGATCGCACACCGGTCACCGGCGGCCAATCGGCATCGATCACGGCGAAGACACCGTGAGGCTTCAACACCCGCGTCACCTCCGCCAGTGTGGCCACCGGCTCCATCCAGTGCATGGCTTGCACCGCGACCACGACGTCGACGGACGCGGTTTCGAGACGGGTGTCGTGGCTCGCCCCTTCGCTGTACGACACGTTCGGCAGCGGGCGCGCCTCGGCCTGGGCGCGCATGTCGTGATTGGGCTCCACGCCGATCACCGAGGCCGCCCACGACCCAGCCCATCTGGTGGAGAGACCCGTGCCACTGCCGAGGTCGACCACCGATGGATGCTCGACACCCGCGTACGACGCGAGCACCGCCCCCAGGCGAAGGGGCGGCGAGGGTCGGTGCTCGTCGTACAGGTCGGCGAATCCAGAGAACCGCTCGAGGTTCCCGTTGCTCACTGCGGAGAGTTGCCGCGCGTCTCGTTCGTCGGGGTCAGACACGCCGTCAACCCTACGGCGGGACCATGGGCGACCCGGCGGATCCGAATCGGCCGCGACCCGTCAGCCGATCTGGGTCGTATGCGTGGGCAGCACCTTGACGACCACGCGGTGGTCGCCCGGCGTCATGCGTGCTGCAACCCCCCAACCACGGGGCCCATTCCAGGGATCCCCACGCGGCGCGTTCGGATCTTGAGTGAATCGAGATCTCTCTTGACTCAAGGACCGCTGCAACGTGTGCCGATGCCGTCTTCGTGCTTCGGCGGCGGACTCCTCTCCTCATCCTGATCTGTGTCGCGTTGGGCATCGGAGGAGCCGCGCTTGCCCCATCGGCTCCGGTCGACGCTGCGCTCAGCACCACGTCGTTCGCTGCCGTCGGGCCGATCCGTCTCGTCGACACGCGCGATGGCGGCGCGTCGGCGCCACTCGCCGGCAGTTCGATCGTGGTGCCCGTGCGTTCCAAGCCGGGCGTGCCCGCCGACGCCGTCGCCGCGTCCATCACCATCGTTGCCACCGACGCTCGGGGTGCCGGATTCGTGACGGTGTGGGGCGACGGTTCACAGCCCGACACGAGCGCGCTCAACGTCGACCGCACCGGTCAGACTCGAGCCAACTTCGCGATCACTCCGATCGGCGCCGATGGCAACATCCGGCTCTTCACACAGGCCGGAACCCATCTCGTCGTCGACCTCACCGGCGTCTTCCGTCCTGCCACGGCAGCCACGGCCGGACGTCTCGTGCCGCTCGGGCCCTCTCGCTTGCTCGACACCCGCGACACCCTCGACCCGCTCGCCCCGGTCGAGGTGCGCTCGATCGATGCCACCGCCGTCGGCGTGCCCCCGACCGCATCCGCTGCGGTCGTGTCATTCACGGCGATCGGCGATCCGGGATGGTTCGCGGCATGGCCGGCCGGCACCCCGTGGCCCGGCACCAGCGTCGTGAACACCGAGTTCGCCGAGGCGCCGGCCACCGCTTCCGCGATCGTGCCGCTCACGAACGGTCGCTTCGACATCAGCTCACTGCGCGGTGGCGATGTGGTGCTCGACGTGAACGGCTACTTCACCGGCGCCGGTTCGCCGTCGAGCACCGAAGGCTTGTTCGTGCCCGTTGCTCCGACGCGGGTGGCCGACACGCGCGGGGCGAGTGGCGCTCTCGCGCCGATCGGGCCCGCGGCCACACTGAACACCTCAGGGTTCCCGTTCAGCCTCGCGACCGCCGGCTCTGTCGCGATGAACATCACGATCGTCGACCCATCCGGCGACGGGTTCCTGACTGCCTACCCCACCGGCACCAGCCGGCCGAACGCGGCGGTGTCGAATGCGCTCAGCCGCCAGGTGTTGGCGGCCGGCACGATCACCCCGGCGTCGGCCATGGGCGTGAACGTGTACGCACAGGCACGCACCCATCTGGTGATCGACACGACCGGTTACTTCGTGACGGCAGCGCGGTCGACGCCGGCCACCACTCCGGACACGACCCCGGTGTACTCCTCGTCGTACAAGTTCAGCGTCGTCTCGTCCGATGGCAGCTACACCCGTTGGAACCCCTGCCAGAGCATTCAGGTGCGGGTCAACTTCGCCGGAGCCCAACCGCACGGCCGGGCCGCCTTCGCGAACGCGATCGAACAAGCGCGACGGGCCACCAATCTCGATTTGGTGGTCACCGAGGTGACCACCAATCCGGCTCCGGCGAACGGCCAACTGATCGTGCGCTGGGGGACATCAGCGGACCATCCCTCGCTCACCGGGAGCGTGCTGGCGATCGGCGGCTTCAGCTATGCACCCGGTCAGATCGTGCGTGGTTCGGTCATCGTCCGCAGCGATCTGGCCTTCAACACCTCCCACGGCACCGAGGACATGCTCACCGGGACGATGGCCCACGAATTGGGCCACGCGCTCGGACTGTCGCACGTGACCGACCCGACGCAACTCATGTACGCCTATGCCAACGGCTACGACACGTACCAGGCGGGTGACCTGTCGGGTTTGCGCCTCCTGGGAGCACAACCGGGTTGCATCCCCTACCCGATCACACGGGCCGAGGGGGCGCGATCGCTCCCTGACCCGATCGGCGACGTCACCGTCATCGACGTCGAGGGGCCGCGCGCCGACCGCTGAACCCCGGCCCGACGCCCACCGAGCGGCCCGATGCAGGGATGAGCCCGGTGGTCGGTGCGATCCGGCGTCATCCATGCGTTGTGGTGCAGACTGCTCCACGTGAATTCCTGGGGCGGTGGACGACGATCGGGTGACGGGTTCATGCGGTGCAGCGATGGCCACGTCCGCTGGGGTGTGTACGGCGCGGCCGGCGTGCTGTTCGTGATGCGACCGCCTGGTCACCGGGCTGAGGTGATGCTGCAGAAGCGCTCTGCGTTCGCCCACGAAGGCGGCACCTGGAGCGTGGCCGGCGGGGCGATGGACGAAGGCGAGACCCCGTACGACGCTGCCCTGCGCGAGGCGAGCGAAGAGGTGGGAGACGTGCCCGAAGTCCACCGCGTCCTGGGCGAGTACGTCTTCGATCCAGCCGTCGACTGGCAGTACACCACCGTGGTCATCGAAGTCGACGGCCCGTTCGGGCGTTCGATGAACTTCGAGACCGACGCAGTCGAGTGGGTCGCTCTCGACGCCGTGACCGAGCGGTCGCTGCACGCAGGGTTCGCCGCCGCGTGGCCACATCTGCGTGCGATCGTCGACGCGACGACGTGATCCGGCCCGATCTGATCCGGCCTGATCTGGACGGATCAGAGATCGGCGATGAAGGTCCGGGATCGGCCCGAGGACAGGCCAGCCGGGGAGAACGTCAATCCAGCGGGCTCCGACACCGAGAGCGCCTCGATCAAGGACGTTGCTGCTGCGACCTCGGTGTCGAGCGCCTTGCCCAACACCGTCGTCGCCACTTCCGCTTGCAGCCGACCGGT
>JAYUSX010000336.1:0-3622 GCA_043755475.1 Actinomycetota bacterium | reverse complement strand
GGGCACCCACCGCAACGGCATCTTGCTCCGAGCCCGAGCGCCCTGCGTGGCCGGATGACGCGCCGGCCGATGCCGCCCGACGACATCGAACCCTGGTTCGCCGCCCACCTCGGTGAAGCCGCCTCGGCCGCCGGTCTGTCGGTCGGGCCCACGGCCGGCGCGTCATCCGGCCACGCAGGGCGCTCGGGCTCGGAGCAAGATGCCGTTGCGGTGGGTGCCCGGCGGGGGAACCCATCTTGACGAGAAGTTGAGCACGGACTGCGCTTCGGGCGTCCCTCGACACCGTCGAACTGGTGCGTGACCAGGCATGATGATGGCGCCATCGATCGGCGCTTCCCGACGTCGAGCCACCACGCTGAGCGGCAGTTCGGGGGACGAAGCTTGTCCCTCTCTGAACTGGCGCTCTGGCGACCCGACTGTCTGAATGTCTCTGCCCGGTCTGCGCACCACGCGAGCGTCCTCCCAGCGGCCGGGCGGCCCGCGTGCGGGCATCGAGAACACCAAGGAGTCTCAGAGCATGGCGACGTCTGCAAGCCCGACCGAACGGCGGTCGACAGCCGCGGTTGCCGTCGCGGCTCTGGTCGCGGCTCTGGTCACGTCGCTGCTCGGCGGTGCGGTCGCGTCTGCCACTCCCGCTGCAGCGGCGATCCAGGTCGGCGCACCCTCCGACATGACATCTGTGACCGGTGTGACATCTGTGACCGGTGTGACCGGTGTGACCGGTGTGACCAGTGTGACCGGTGTGACCGATGTGATCGTGCGGTCAGCCCCCGGCGACGTGGCCGGTGCGCGCCGTGCCTTCGTGAGCGCCGGCGGCACGATCCGCACGGAACTGCCGATCATCGACGGCTTTGCCGGGGCGATCGATGCGGCGAACATCCCGGGTCTGACATCTTCTTCGTCGATCGCAGCGGTGACGGCGGACCGCTCGATCGAAGCGATGAGCGTCGATCCGCTGCTCGGCTACGAGGCGAAGGACACGTCGTCAATGTCGGCGATCACCCGCATCACCGGTGCCCAGGAACTGTGGAACAAGGGCTTCGTCGGCCAGGGCATCGACGTTGCCCTGATCGACACCGGGGTCACCAGGGTGCCTGGCCTCGATGGCACCGGCAAGGTGTTGAACGGCCCTGACCTGTCCTTCGATTCGCTCGACCCTGCGCTCGTGTCGAAGGACGCCTTCGGACACGGCACGCACATGGCCGGGATCATCGCCGGCTCCGACGTTGCGCCGGGCACCACACGTCGAGCGTGTCGGTCGTGTCTCGGGAGGAGTGCGTACACGGACACCACCAAGTTCGTCGGCATCGCGCCGGAGGCGCGGATCATCAACGTCAAGGTAGGAGCCTTCGACGGAGCGGCCGACGTGTCGCAGGTGATCGCGGCGATCGACTGGGTCGTGCAACACCGCAACGATCCAGGCGTGAACATCAGGGTGCTGAACCTCAGCTTCGGCACCGACTCCACGCAAGATGCGGATCTGGACCCGCTGGTGTTCGCGGCCGATCAGGCGTGGAAGGCAGGCATCGTGGTCGTCGCGTCCGCCGGCAACGACGGCTTGACGACCACCAGCTTGGCGACACCGGCAACGTCGTCGTCGATCATCGCCGTCGGGGCGAGTGACCCACGAGGCACGTTGTCCACGTCGGACGACTCGATTCCCGAGTTCGCCCAACACGGCAGCGCCGATCGCAGCGTCGACATCGTCGCTCCCGGCGTCTCGCTGATCGGCCTGCGCGTGCCGGGCGGTTTCATCGACACCAACGTCGAGACCGGCCGTGTCGGTTCCCGGTTCCAGCGAGCCAGCGGCACCAGCCAGTCCACCGCGGTGGTGTCGGGCCTGGTTGCCCTGCTCCTGTCTCGATCGCCCGATGCGACACCGGACATGGTCAAGGCATACCTCGCCGGCACCGCCAAGCCGCTGAGGTGGAAGGCCGAGAACCACGATGACGACGATTCCACCCCTGCTCGCCTCGAGCCGTTGTCGGACACCTGGTATGCCGGCGCCGGTTCGGCCTTCGTCGGCGGCAGACGGCACATGCGTCCGGCAACGGCGCCTGCACCGACCAGCACCGGTCTCGGCACGCTCGATGCATCCCGCGGGTCGTACCGCGTGACCAATGGGGACACCGACCTGAGCGGCGAGATGGACGTCTTCGGCGCCGCGTGGGACCCGGCACGCTGGACCGCCCTGTCGGCCACCCGCTCTGCGTGGAGCGGCGGCATCTGGAACGGCAACCGCTGGACCGGCGATCGGTGGGGTGACACGGGTTGGGTGAACGTGCCGTGGACCGGCGTCGACGGGTCGGTGGGCGACCCGTCGAACGATTGGTCGGGTGTGCGATGGAAAGGCGTCCGGTGGAAGGACGTGATGTGGGACGGTGTCCGCTGGAAGGGCGCCGAGTGGACCTCTGGTCTGTGGACGTCGGGCGAATGGTCGGCGGATGGTTGGACGGCGGGAGGGTGGAGCGGCGTTCGCTGGAAAGGCGCTGCGTGGTCTGACGCCAGCTGGTCGTGATCGTCCACGACCCAGCGACGGGGGACCCCGGGGGACTCAACTCCTCCCCCGCCGGCGCCGATATCCCTTCGAGGTCAGCCGACCGGGTGGAGGAATCGACGTGACAGACGAATCGCAGGGAGACGCCGGGCCCGGACCGACGGACTCCGCAACACGACAGAGCCTCGTGGCCGGCCGCCGCACCGCGGCCCTGTGCGTTGCCCTGGCTGCCGGTTCAGGGCTCGCGTTGGCGTCGCCCGGCGTACTCGCCCCCGTTGCGCACGAGATCACCATCTCGTGGTGGGTGCTCGCGCTCATCGCTGCCGCTGCGCTGATGACCGAGTTCGAAGTGGAGTTCCGACGCGAGACCGTCACCTTCACCTTCAGCGAGGTCGTGCTGGTGCTGGGGGTGTTCCTCGCCGCCCCGTGGGCGCTCCTGCTCGGAAGGGTGCTCGGCGAGGTGGCGGTGCTCGTCGTGAAGGAACGCCAACCGGTGCGCAAGATCGGTCTCAACCTGGCGAGTTCGATCGCGGAGGTGACCACGATGCTCGTCGTGCACAACCTGCTCGGCGGGGGAACGGACGTCACCGATCCGAGACACTGGTTGATGGCGCTCGTCGCCGTGGCCAGCGCCGACCTGGTGGGCTATGCCGTCATCTATCAGGTGCTCCGCTGGCACGGCGCCCCGATCACGCTTCGGTCGTTGTTCGACATCGCGTCGATCACCGTGCCGGTCAACACCAGCTTCGCCCTCGTGATCGGCATCTTGCTGGTCGAGCAGCCGGTCGGTGCGTTCCTGCTGCTCGGTGTGGGCGGATTCCTGGTGCTCTCGTACCGCTCGTACACGGCCTTGCGGCAACGCTTCGAGAGCCTCTCGCTCCTCTACGACTTCACCAGGCTCGTCAGCGGGGCCCAGCGCCCCGATGCGGTGCTCGAAGCGATGCTCACCCAGGCCAAGAACCTGTTGCGTGCCGAGCGAGCCGAGATCTGGCTGCACGACGAGACGATGCTGCGACTACGAGTGGACGACCACGGTCGATCGACCGGCGAGATACCCGAGCTGCTGCCGGGTGCCATCGCCCACTGGTTCACCGAGCACTCAGGCGCAACGATCCTCGGCGTCGG
>JAYUSX010000335.1:0-9091 GCA_043755475.1 Actinomycetota bacterium | reverse complement strand
TACCAGGTCAGGGGCTGGAGGCGACGATGGGAATCGAACCCATGTACAGGGCTTTGCAGGCCCTTGCCTGAACCACTCGGCCACGTCGCCAGATACCGCACGACGTGCCGGGGCCCGGGTGCGGAGAGCAACCCTACCGGCTTGCCGATCGGATGGACGAATGGCTTCCATCGCATGGCTCGACCTGACGTTCGACCCCCATGTCTGCCAACCTTGACGCTCGTGTCTCCCCACCGATCCCTCCTCTTCTTCGTCGCGCTCGCCGTCGGCACCACCGCGTGCAGCAGCGACGAGAGCGCCACCTCGCCCACGACACCTCCCGAGCCCGCGGCATCGTCGGCGGTCACCGAGGTCACGGCTGCTGCAACGACCGCGGCGCCGACGACTGAGCCGGCACCGACCACCACCCTCGACCTGGCGACCTTGGCCTCCACCTACGTCGAGCGAGGCCCCTACCCCGTTGGCGTCGCGACGTACACCCTCGACAAGGGACCATCGGTCGAGGTCTGGTATCCGGCGGTCGATGGCACCTCGGGAAGTGTCAGTTACGACGTTCGTGACTTCACCCCTCCGGCCATCCGCGAGATCCTGACGGCCGACATCCCTGCCAGCTTCACGTTCGATGGCGCCCGCGACGCCGCGGCAGCCGACGGCACCTTCCCGGTCGTCTTGTTCAGCCACGGCTTCACGGGAATCCGGTTGCAGAGCTCGTTCCTGACCTCGCACCTGGCCTCATGGGGATTCGTCGTGGCTGCTCCCGACCATCCCTCCCGCGACTTGCCGAACGTGTTGTCGTCGACCGCCAGCGGCGACCGTGCCGACTCGGTGGACGATCTGCTGCAGACCCTCGACCTGGTGATCGCCCAGGCCGACGATCCGGCGAGTGTGCTGTCGGGGCGAGTCGACGCGGACCATGTCGTTGCCGTGGGCCATTCCGCCGGCGGAGGCACGATCCTCGGCGCCGCGCTCGACGAGCGAGTCGATGGCTACGTGAGCCTTGCGTCGGGCGTCCTCGTCGGCGACCCAGCGGCGAGCACCACGACCGTCGAGGGCGAGGCCGGGCTTCCCGACAAGCCCTCGTTCTTCATGGCCGGTTCGGAAGACAGGGTCATCTCGGCCCAAGACCGCACCAAGCCGTCGTTCGAATCGGTCCCCGAACCGAGCCTGCTGTGGATCATCGACGGAGTCGGCCACAACGGGTTCGATGACTTCTGCACCTTCGGCGGCGGTACCGGCATCATCGGCGTCGCCGAGGCTTCGGGCCTCGGTGGACTGCTCGACGCACAGCCTCAGCTGCGGGCGCTCGGCGAGGACGGCTGCATTCCTCCGGCGGTGCCGGTGACCGAGACGTTCCCGATGATCCGTCATGGGGTGACCGCATGGATCCGCAACCTGTTCGGCATCGACGCCGAGCCGATCGGGGTCGGTCCCGAGTTCGCCGATGCCTTCGCCCATCCGGTGGAGATCGACACCCGCCCCTGACGATGGGGTGCTAGTACCAACGTCTGATTGTTGCAGAGACGTGTGAGCGGCGAAGGTGCACGGGTCCGCCCGACACAAAGGTTTCCGCCATGCGCACGTTTCTGTCCCTCCTGGTTGCAACCGCAACCCTTCTCGTCGGCGCGCCATCCGCTGGCGCAGCCGACCCGCTGACGCTCACGATCCCGAATGGTCCGATGCCCGCCGCCACGCTCGGCTCCGCCTACGGCCTCGGCATCACCGCTCTCGGCGGGGGCACGCGTCCTGTCACCTGGAGCGTGAGCTCCGGTTCGCTCCCGCCCGGCCTGTCCGTGATCAAGGACTGGGGCAACTCGTCCACGATGGTCACGGGCACACCCACGGCGACCGGTACGTACTCGTTCTCACTGCGCGTTCGCGACAAGAGCGGCAACGAGGTAGCCGGGTCGTTCTCGATCACGGTGAGTGGATCAGCCTCGGCTGCTCCACTGTCGATCGCGAACGCTGGGTCGTTGCTCGTCCGGGGAGACGTGGGCAGGAGCTACTCGGCAAGCCTGCTTGCCGCGGGCGGCCAACAGCCCTACACGTGGTCGATCATGTCCGGCACCCTGCCCACCGGGCTGTCGATCGCGGGCAATCAGATCAGCGGCAAGCCCGCTTCGGCAGGCACCTGGACGTTCGTCGTTCGGGTCGCGGATGCTTCCGGCCAGACAGCAGCCAAGCTGCTGTCGATCGTCGTGTTCTGAACCGACGCCCCCGCACCCACACGTCACCGGGTCCGCGAATCGAGCACTCGCACATCGGGCACATCGACGAAGGCCGAGGGTGCCAGGTACCCCTGCACATCGGCCACCAGGTGGGTCGCGCGCTGGGCGAAGACACACACGCTGCCGTCGTCTCCGAAACGCACGAACGCCAAACCGGCAACGGTCTGTTCCGGGGCGTCCGTGTTGAGGTTCGACGACCCGCCCGGCGTCGAACCGCACGGCAGCACCTGCACGTACCCGGCAGCGCTGGTCTGGGTCGCCACGATCGACACCACGGCCGTGGTTCCAGCCCGCCCGCGAACCGTGATCACACTGCCATCGCCCGGCCGCGGCCCTGTGCGCGTGTCGAGTGCACGGTCGTCGACGATGTCGTCGAACGATCCGTCCGCCATGTAACCCTGCAGATCCGCCACCAAATGCGCACCCCGCTGGGTGTACAGACATGCACGCCCCGCCGCATCGAATCGAACGAACGCGAGACCCGATCTGGTCTGAGCGGCCGCATCCGCATTGAGGTTCGACGAAGCGCCGGGCGCCGATCCACACGCCAGAACCTGCACGAACCCGGCCCCCTCGGTCTCTGTCATCACGATCGACACGACTGCGGTGGCATTGGCGCGGCCGACGATGACGGTCTGGCTGCCTGCGGCCGGGCGGGCACCCGAACGCGTGTCGAGCAGGCGTTGGTCGGCAACGTCGTCGAACGCGCCGGCGCCGAACCACCCCTGCACGTCGGCCACCAGATGCGTGGCGCGTTGGTTGAACACGCACGAACGCCCCGACGAGTCGAATCGCACGACGGCCAAGGTTGAACGGATCTGCCGCGCCGCGTCGGCGTTGAGGTTCGACGACGAGCCGGGGGCCGAACCGCATGGCAGCACCTGCACGAAGCCTGGCGCTTGGTTGTCGACCGACACCAACGACACGACCCCTGAGCGGTCGGCCTCACCGACGATGGGGGTCTGCCGGCCGGCGGGCACTCGAGGCAGCTGCCCGACGGCCGGCGAGCATGGGTACGCAGCCGTCGCAACACGGTCGTACAACCACTGGATGGTGGGCTGGACGCGAGCGTTGATCGAGGCATCGCTGAGCTCGTGGCCCTCCCCCGGATACTCGTACCACGCCACCGAGAGACCCGAGGCGATCATGGCATCACGAGTCGCGATCGCCTGCGATGTCGGCACCACCGTGTCGAGCTCGCCGTGATGGAAGATCGCGCCAGCGTCGAGCGGGCCCACCGCCGCAGGATCGTTGGCGCCCGAGAACGAGACGGCCGTACACACGGCGGACGAGAACTCAGCATGATCCCCAGGCAACGGCGCGTCGCCGTTGGCCGCCACTCCGAGAGCGGTGACGGCGCCTGCGCTGGTGCCCCCGACGGCAATCCGATCCGGATCGATTCGCAGTGTCGCCGCGTTCGCCCGGAACCATCGAACTGCGGTCTGCATGTCGGCCCGCGCGCCATTGATCACCTGGAACTCCAGCGGCGTGTCCACCGGGTACAGCACCGGCTGCGGGCCCAGCCGGTAGTTGATCGAGGCAGCGACGTAACCGCGTTGGGCCATCCTCTGGGCCCACACGACCGTGGTCGACTTGTCACCGGCGAAGAAGAAGCCACCGTGCGCGAAGACGAAGACAGGGCGATCGGTCGCGACGTCGCCCCGGGGCGTGTAGAGATCGAGCTTCAGCTCGACGATGGAGCCGTCGACGGCGGTCGCCGTTCCGTACACCACGTCTCGCTGCACATCGGGCAGGAACGTCGGATCGAGATATCGGGTCGCGGCCATCGCCGTCGGCCGGGTCTCGCCAGGCAGTGGACCGGCCATCGCGACAACGGCTGCGACGAGCACTGCGGCCAACACGTTCGATCTCCGGCCGAGTCCCACCGCCGCACACTACGACGCCGCTCGGGCGAGCCACCGGCCGCCCGGCGCTCAGCCAGCGGACACGCTCACGATGGCGGCGCGAGCCGATCGATGGCCTGCGGACGCAGCTTCCACGGC
The DNA here is from genome assembly GCA_043755475.1 of Actinomycetota bacterium. Taxonomy (GTDB): domain Bacteria; phylum Actinomycetota; class Acidimicrobiia; order Acidimicrobiales; family Ilumatobacteraceae; genus VFMC01. The sequence continues at coordinate 4,863 of JAYUSX010000335.1, read as the reverse complement.
CAGCGATCCACTCGCGACGGCGATCAGGAACCCAGCGGCAAACGCATCGCCGGCGCCGGTGGTGTCGGTCACCCCGGGGAGCGGGGGCACGGGCACCTCGACCACTCCCTCCCCCGGTACGGACACCAGCGCTGGATCGGCGCCCTGCTTCACCACCGTCGCCGCTGTCGCGATGCCCTCCACGCCTCCAGCGCCTGCCAGGACGCCGGCTTCGAGTTCGTTGCACAGCAGCACGTGCGGCTGAAGCGACCACAACAGGTTTCGTGCCCGCGCCGCACCATAGGCCTCGAGCACTGCCGATGACGACGCGTCGATCGACACGATGATCCCTCTGTCGTGCGCCCAGTTCACCAGGGTGATCGAGGTGTCGGCCAACCTCCCGCTGACGAGCGAGTACGTCGGGACGTGCAACACCTCGACGCCATCGAGCCACGCCGGGTCGGGATCGGCGAGGTCGGCGCACGCGCCCCGATCGGTGAGCATCGTTCGTTCGCCTCGCTGATCCACCAGGACCACGATCGTTCCGGTGCGACCGCTCCGACCTCCGACCTCCGACCACCTCCACACCCTCGCCGGCGAGCTCAGCGACCAAGGCCGAGCCGATCGCGTCGTCGCCCACCTGCCCGATGAACCGAGCCCGACCACCGGCTCGGATCACGGCCACCGCAGTGTTGGCCGCACTCCCACCGCGCCGGCGACGAATCACCGCGTCGGTGTCCGAAGCCAGGTTCACCGGCCCGGACAACTTGACCGCGATGTCCTCCACCAAGTCGCCGAGCGTGCCGATCACCGCCGACACGCTACCGATCGTCTCGGCGATCTCTTCGCGTAGCTGCGTCAGTCGGCGGCCGATCCCGAGCGCGGCGTCGCACCGATCGCGGCGCGAAGTCGTTGGTGAACGAAGTGAACGCCGCGCTCTTCGAACGTTGCCAGACGACCGTTCGCATCCAATCCGGCGTCGTGTGAACGCTGCACGCTCGTGCAGATGTCGACGTCCTGTTGGTGCACCAATCGATGGGTCGAGACGATCCGCTCGGCCGTCGTGGGAGGGGTGCCCGGTCGCAGGTACAGACGACGTTCCACGACCGTGGTGTTGACCGACGTCGGCTCGGTCCACGACGCCAGCTTGCACACCGCGATGTGGAACACGCTCAAGCTCGCGGGTCTGTGCATGTTGATCGCGACGCCGCTCGGTGTGGCGATGGCCATCGGCCTGCAACGGTGGCGCGGCAAGCTGTCCACCGGTGCGAACACGCTGATGCTCGTCCCGATCGTGACGCCCGAGATCGTGTTCGGCGTCGCGCTGTTCGTCGTCTTCACCCAGGTCTACACGGGCTTCCCCGGGGGGATCACCACGCAACTCCTGGGCCATGTCACGTTCACGATGTCGTTCGTGGTGGTGATCATCCGCGGTCGGCTCGCTGCGATCGGCACCCAGTACGAGGAAGCTGCTCGCGACCTCGGAGCGTCGCGACTGCAGGCGCTGCGGTTGGTGTTGCTTCCGTTGCTCGGACCCGCGATCTTCGCCAGCCTGATGGTGGTGTTCGCCACCTCGGTCGACGACTTCGTCATCTCGTCGTTCCTCTCCACCGGTGCGTCCACCGAGACCGTGCCGATCAAGATCTACTCCGGCGCCCGCGCCGGATCGACCCCTGCGCTGAACGCGCTGGCGACCGTGATGCTGCTCGTCACGCTCGTGGCCGTCGCGCTGGCCGGACTCGTGATGCGCAGGATGCGCACCAACGGCGATGCCGCTGCGAGCCTGGCGGGCATCACGGCTTGACCGTGCTCCCCGATCATCCCCATCTGGAGGGTCCCCCCGAATGAAGAACCCAGACGTCGTCGTCGTTGGAGCGGGCTTCAGCGGCCTCAGGGCCGCCACCGTGCTCGCGGCGGCAGGGCTCGACGTGGTCGTGATCGAGGCGCGGGATCGCGTGGGCGGCAAGGTCGAGTCCCAACTCGATCAGCTCGGCCGCCAGGTCGACACGGGTGGCCAGTTCGTCTGCGACGACATGCCGACCGTCCTCGCCCTCGTCAGGTCGCAGGGCAAGGAACTCGTCGACGTGAGCGACGAACGACCCGGGCTCGCCTTCGTCGGCGACGCACCCACCGACGATCCGGTCGAGCTCGCCCGTCGGTTCGGCGAAGGGTGGGAGGCCTTCGAACGGCTGAGCGAAGAGCCCCCTCCGATGATCCGACCTGACCAGACGGCACTCCAGTGGTTGTCCGCACAGGATCTTCACCCGGTTGCGCTCCGCGCCGCGATCGGCGCCGTCAGCGGCATGCTGTGCATGCCGCTCGATCGACTGGCCATCACGACGATGATCGAGAGCGGCTCGCGCACTCCGTTCACCGTGGACGAGCTGCAGTACATCGTCCGCGAAACGATGCACCAGGTCGCCATCGACCTCGCTGCGGCTCTGCCACACCCGGTGCTCCTCGGATGTGCGGTCGATCGCATCGATCGCAGCGACGCCGGCGTCACGGTGCACTACACCGACACCGCCGGCCACAGCGATGCCTTCACCGCGCCCGAGGTGCTCCTGGCCATCCCACCAGCCGCCGTCCCTCACATCGCCTTCGATCCACCGATGCCCGCCGATCTCGCCGCGATCGCAGCGTCGTTCGGCGCCGGCGACGTGTTCAAGTACATGGTGCGCTACGAGCGGGCGTTCTGGCATCGAGACGACCTCGGCGTCACTCGTAGATTCCTCGATCCGCCGGGCACCTACATCACCGATGCAAGTCCTGAGGCTGGCTGCCCAACGCTCGTCGCCTTCATCGGGGGCTTGGGCGCTCTCGAGTTCCAACGACTCACTGCGGCCCAGCGTCGCGCACGGCTCCTCGAACTGGTCGTCGAGGCCTACGGCACCGAGGCCGGAGCACCGGTGTCGTTCCTCGAGCGTGAGTGGCAACCCGATCGGTGGGGCGCCGGCGGCTACTGCAACGAGATCGTCGACCTGCGATACGCACCTCCACATGCCGACGCCGTCACTTCACTGCGGGCAGGTACTCCCGGCATCTCGTTCGCATCAACCGAGCTCGCCGAGGCGTTCCCCGGGTACATCGAAGGTGCGTTGCGCGCCGGCGACCAGGCCGCCGCACAGATCCTTGCCAGACGCGCCGAGCGCTGAGTTCACGGCCCGGACCGAGGTGCCCGATCGTCCCTCGACAACGTGGGAACCAGCACCACCAGCGCTGTCGCCGCCAGCACGAGCACGACCGCCAGCGCCGTGGCGGGCCCATCGTGCAATCGGTCGACACCTGCCGGGTCCACGTTCGCACCCCACCACACCAGTGCTGCGAGCCTGACGACGTTGCCGGCCGCCAGAAGTGACACCGCCGCCACCGCCGAACGCGCCCGCGCCGATCTCGGGCCCGGCACCGTCACCGCGGAAGCAACCACGGCGAGGACCGGCCCGAGCGACGAGCACCAGTTCACGATCGACAGGACGAGGGTGCCGGCATCGCCCCTCACGAACAGTTCGCTCCCGGACCGCGTGACCTGCGCCGACCCGAACGAGGCGGCGAGCCGACCCGAGAACGAAGCCTCCATCGCGGTCCACCACGGCAGGAGAGCCGAGAACACACGTGGGATCAGAACGACCGCGCACACGACCGCCACGACCGAGCGAGTGCGCATCGAACGCGCGCGAGCACCCGATGGGGCCACGATGTGGGGCGCGTCGACGAAGGACACGTTCGAGACGGTCCGGATCGGGGTTGGGGCGCGCCAGATGGTGCCCTGTCTCGGATGTGCCGGCCGATTCGGGCGACCAGCGCGTCGGGGCCCGGGATGCTGGCGCGGCGAGGATCCGACCGGACCATCTTGGGAAGGTGGCCGCTTGCGGACGCCACATCGCGGAGGCGTGCCCAAGACGAGAACGAGCTGACGGGAACGTTGGCGACAAATCGTCGGCAACGGGTGCGGCGGAAACGGTGTGGCTCCCGGAGGCGGTCGACGAGGAACATCATGACGAGCGAACACCCTGCACCCGCATCTCACCCGACGTCGCCGCCGGCGACACGGCCCGCATCCGGCGTGACGCGGCGTTCAGCGCTGCTCGGACTCGTCGGGTTCGCCGGTGCCACCGCCGTCGCCGATGTAGGGCTTTTCGCCGCGCCCGTGCACGCAGCCGGGCTGGTGCCCACGTTCGTCCTGGACCCGACCATCGGCGGTTCGTGCTTGTCGCCGGGATGCTCGGTCTGCAACGCCTGTCTCAACCACGCCTCCAACAAGCTCTTCGCCACGCTGGCCGATGCCGAAGCCGGCCGAGCGCATCCGAACTGCCGCTGCGTTGCCGTCGCCGGCATGTCGGTCAGCCAGTTCCAGTTCGACCAACTCTTCGCTGCCGGCCCGGTGGCCGATCGCCGCGCGCCCGCGACGGGCGCCGTGCTCGCCAGCCCCCCGGCCACTGTCTCCGCGCCCGGCATCAGCGGTCTCGTTCCCACGGTCGTCACCCTCGGTGGGGTCGCCACGATCGTGTGGATCGCTGCTCGCCGCCACCAGCTCAGTAACGACCGCTGACCGCCCTGTCCGACCGCGGGTCCACAACACCCGTCGCGCGGGCTCGATCCGTGGCATATTGAGCGCCTGTCCGACGACGACCGGTCGGACTCGAGGAGCTCGATCAGCATGACCGTCACCGAACCCCACCCGGCCGCCGACGCGCCGCGCCCGAAGCAACGTTTCGTCCGTGCCGACGGGCCCGACAAGGTCACCGGGAGCGGCCGCTACACCGCCGACCTGTCCCTCACCGGCGTGCTCGCTGCGAAGTTCCGGTATGCCGGCATCAGCCACGGCCGCATCACCAGAGTCGACGTGTCCGCGGCGCGTGCCATCCCAGGCGTGATGTGCGTGAT
>JAYUSX010000334.1:0-3625 GCA_043755475.1 Actinomycetota bacterium | reverse complement strand
GCCCTACCTCGTGCCGCTGTTCTTCGTCGTCGCGATGGGCGAGTTCACCTACGGCGCCCAGACGGTGCAGTTGGTCCTGTTCGCCGAACAACAGCTCGACCTGGGCGCGTCGGGCTACGGCTGGTTGCTCGCGGCGGCGGGCGTGGGCGGCGTGCTGAGTGCACTGGTGAACCCGAGGCTCACGTCCAGTCGGCGCGTCTCGACGATCGTCGTGGTCACGGGAGTGTTGTTCGGGATCACCCAGTTGATCTACGCAGGAACGGATCTTCTGGTGGTGGCCTTGCTCGCCACCGTGATCGGCGGGATCGGTCTGGTGGCGGGTGAGGTGGTGGGCGAGACAGCGATCGCCCGCATCACCCCTCGGGACTCGTTGGGCAGGGTGATGGGCCTGTTCGATTCGTTGTCGGTCGGGGCGATGGTCCTCGGGGCGCTGCTGGCCTCCGTGCTCGTCGAGGCCACGACGCTCACCACCAGCCTGGTCGTGCTGGGCGCGTTCTCGCTCGTGGTCGTGGTGGCCTGCCGTGCATCGTTGCGAGGCCTCGACACGGTCAACGCACAACGGGCCGATGTGATCGCGTCGCGGGTGGCGGTCATCGAACGGCTGCCGATCGTGATCGGGGCGCCGAGGATGGTTGTCGAGATGCTTGCGTCCTCCGCGCAGCTCTGCGCACTCCCGCCGGGTGTCGACGTGGTGGTGCAGGACGCGCCGGCCCATGCGTTCTACGCCATCGTCGATGGCGGCGTCGTCGTGCATCGCAACGGTGAGGTCGTGGTCCACCTCGGCTCCGGCGATCATTTCGGTGAACGCGGACTGCTCGACAACTCCCCCCGCAACGCCACCGTCACCACGGAGACCGACAGCACGCTGCTACGCATCGAGGGCGACGCGTTGCTCGAGTCGGTCCAGATGTCGCCGACGATGGTCAGCGCACTCGACAATGGTCCAAGGCCGACCGGGAGCGGCGATGGTGGTTCCGCCGGGCACCCGACAGCACTCGTCGACGATGCCGACTGGATCGAGCGGTGACGGTCGGCGGCGCCACGGTCGTCGTCGTCGGGGCGGGCTACCCCGGCAAGCGGCGTGCCCTCACTCGCCTGGCCGAGCTCGGTGCTCGTCTCGTGATCGTCGACGAACCGGGTCATTGGTCGGCGCGACTGGTGGACGATGGAATCGCCGCGCAGTGGCTCGGCGCGCCCGTCACCGGCGATCCCGACGTCGACGCTGCAGCGATCCTCGGCGCACTGGCGGGTGCCGGAGTCAACCCGGCCGGAGCATTGACGTTCTGGGAGGACAGCATCTGCACCTGCGTGCGGGTGGCTGCCGCGCTCGGACTGCCGGCGAACCCAGCGGATGCGGTCGACTCGGCGCGCAGCAAAGTGCGCATGCGCGAGCGCTCGTCTGCGCTCAGCCTTCCGACGCCGAAGGCACGTCGCGTTCGATCGCTCGACGAGCTGTACGCCGCGTCGGCCCACGTGGGCTTTCCAGCCGTGGTCAAGCCGGAGTTCGGAGCATCTGCCATGGGTTGTGTCAAGGTCGAGTCCGCCGATGATCTCCCCGGCGTGTACACGCTCGTGCGATCGGTCGTGACACCGACGTCCGACGCCATCTTCCGCGCCGGGAACGATCTGATGCTGGAGGAGTACCTCGACGGGGTCGAGTTCGACGTCGATCTGGTGATGCATCGCGGCGAGTGCGTCTTCTCCAGCGTGTCGCAGAACTGGCCCACGCGCGAGCCCTCGTTCCAGGAGACCGGCTTGCACTGCCCCGCCGATCACGACCGCAAGGAGGTGCGCCGCCTGGTCGACCTCTCGGTCCAGACAGCGCAGCTGTTCGGGCTCCACCGCGGCGTGCTGCACATCGAGGGCAAGTGCACGCGGCGTGGACCGCGCATCGTCGAGGTCAACGCCCGGATGGGTGGCGGCCGGATCCACGAGATCGTCGAGCGTGTGTGGGGGGTCGACATGATCGAGGCGCAGTTGCGGGCGTCGCTCGACCTGACGCCGAACGTGAAGCCGAGCCGCAAGCCGATGTGCGCGGCGTCGAACGTGATCGTGCATGCGTCGGGACCGGGCACGCTCGCGGGGCCCGCGGCACCGACGGAAGCGCCACCTGGCTGCCTGCAGTACTCGGTCGACGTCGATGCGGAGATCGGTGACGAGGTCGTCGGTCCCGAGGCCGTGTTCGCGACCGTGTTGGCCGAAGTGACGCTGTTCTGCAAGGACCCGCGAACGGCCCGTGCGGCGGCAGATGCGGTGCTGAGTGCACGCCCGCGCATCGAGCGCGGCCCCGGCGCCTCCTGACACAGCACTGCCAGCGGCATCCGGTGAGATACCGCTGCAGCGTGTCGAGTTCGCTCTCCGTCACGGCCCCCATCAGATCTGATCACACGGCTCGCTTGCGAGGACAGCCCGTCCACCATCTCGGCCATGAGCGCCCCATCTCTCGGACGCTTGGCACTACCCGATCGCATCCCACGACGTCAGTCTGAGGACATGGACCCGCTCGAGGACCGCCGCCCAATCGATGCCGACGACCGACCGATCATCGACGTCGAGGACGAACCCGACGACGAGATCGTCGATGACCGACGACCCGCTGACTTCCCGTTCGAGGCCGACCCAGCGGACGTCCTCGATCAGCGGGCGAGCGTTCCCCTGCCCGAGAACGACGTTCCTGAACCCGATCCGTTGCAGGCGACCTAGCTGCTGCTTGCTTCATGGGAGTGAGCGTGGGAGTCATCGTGACACCTCCGATTCGAGCGCCAGTGCCCCTGGCGCGCGTTCAAGTCCTGCGCTCTCCATGATGAAGCCGGCGAGCGACGCTGCGCAGGGCCGAAGGACACCACGTGCCTCGTGCGATCGAGTCGGGCAGGGCGCCCGTCTCGCTCCACGCGGCGAACGAGCGCTGTGATCACGCCCGTTCGACGTCCGCCCGTCGCATCGTGAGGAACTCGTCGATCCGGAGGAGCTTGGGTGGGCGCTTCAGGCCCACCGGTCGTTGGGCGAACGCCTGGTCGGCGTTGATCACCTCCGGCGCGACGAGGTCGACCGTGTCACCGCCGACCTCGAGCTGTGCCGTTCCGGCCGCGAGCACGATCTGCACCCAGTCGCAGCGCGATCCGTACACCAGCACGATGATGAACCCGTCATCGGTCCGGTGCGCTTCGATCGGTGTGCGATACGTGTTGCCCGAGACACGACCGACGTGGCGAATCACCTGCCACTTGCCAATGCGTACCGACCGAGGGTTGAACACCCGCTTGTTGATCTGGCCCCACGACAAAGGCATCGGCATACGTCAACGTCCGGTTCTCTCGATGTCACGATACCGACTCGGCCATCGGCCAATTCGGGCCGTCGGTGCACTTCGGTGAACCTCTACCGACGAGGAACAAGTTGAAGTCTTAACGAGGAAGTCATGGAGATATTGGAAGCATTCGATCTCACGGGGTCGTTCCGGGCTGCTGCTGCGCTGGCGGACTGCTCGCATCCCACCGTCGAGCACTACGTGGCCCTGCGCGAGCGGGGTCTGTTGCCGGCCGGTTTGGAGCCGGTCGGCAGGGTCAAGTTTGATCGACCCATTGTCCATGGCCATGTCAAAGTCCTCGGTGGTGGCCAGGAAAAG
>JAYUSX010000333.1:0-3625 GCA_043755475.1 Actinomycetota bacterium | reverse complement strand
AACTCACCGCGCTCCGGACCCGATGAGAGATAGGGGCCGCACAGCGCCTCATCTCTCATCGCGGGGGTTGGGGGGTCAGGCGAGCAGGACGTTCTCGCCGGCGGAGACCTGGCTGGCATAGAGGCCACCGAGCGCGAGCAGTTCCTCGTGCGTGCCCTGCTCGGCGATCAGACCATCGTCGAGCACCACGATCCGGTCGGCGTCACGGATGGTGGACAGCCGGTGCGCGATCACCAGGGCGGTGCGGCCGCGCAGCGCATGCTCGAGCGCAGCCTGGACGTGCGCCTCGTTCTCGTTGTCGAGATGGCTGGTTGCCTCGTCGAGGATCATGATCGTCGGGTTCTTGAGCAGCAGCCGAGCGATCGCCAGCCGCTGCTTCTCGCCACCGCTCATGCGGTATCCACGTTCGCCGACCACGGTGTCGTAGCCGTCGGGGAGCTCGCGGATCATGTCGAGGATGCGTGCACCCCGACACGCCTCGTCGAGTTCGGCGTCGGTGGCCTCGGGCTTGGCGTACCGGAGGTTGGCGCCGATCGTGTCGTGGAACAGGTGCGGATCCTGGCTCACCACTCCGATCGCGGCACGAAGCGACTCCTGCGTGAGGTCGCGCACGTCGCGACCGTCGATGCGCACCGTGCCGGCGCTCACGTCGTACAACCGCGGGATCAGCGAGGCGAGGCTGGTCTTGCCCGAGCCCGACGATCCCACCAGGGCCACCGTCTCGCCCGGCCGCACCGTGAGCGACACGTCGACCAACACGTCGCGGTCGGGATCGGCACCGCCGACGGCGCTGGGCGATTCGAGCGACGACACGGTCACATCGGCGGCAGCCGGATAGCGGAACCGCACGTGGTCGAACTCGACCAGGCCCTTCGGCGCGACCAGATCGACGGCACCGGGTCGATCGGTGATGTTCTCGGGAGCATCGAGCACCTCGAAGACCCGTTCGAAGCTCACCATCGCGGTCATCAGATCGACGCGCGCGTTGGTGAGCCCCGTGAGCGGCTGGTACACGCGGGTGACCAGCGAGGCGAGAGCGACGAGGGTGCCCGGCGTGATGGTGCCGTCGACAACGAAGAACGCGCCGATGCCGTACACCGCGGCAGCCCCGATCGCGCCCACGAGTCCGAGCGCGACGAAGAACACCCGGCCGTACATCGCGGAGGTGATGCCGATGTCGCGCACCCGCTTCGCCCGCTTGTCGAACAGCGAGACCTCGTCGTTGCTGCGACCGAACAGCTTCACCAGCTGTGCGCCCGACACGTTGAACCGCTCGGTCATCTGGCTGTTCATCTCGGCGTTCACACTCATCTGCTCGCGGGCGATGGTCTGCAGGCGCTTGCCGACACGCTTCGCAGGGATGATGAACACCGGCAACACCACGAGGGCGAGGATCGTGAGCCGCCACTCCAACGCGATCATCGCCGCCAGGGTGGTGATCAGGACCACGACGTTGCTGACCACGCTTCCGAGCGTGGACGTGACCGCCGTCTGAGCACCCACCACATCGTTGTTCAGCCGGCTGATCAATGCGCCGGTCTGCGTACGCGTGAAGAAGGCGACCGGCATCCGCTGCACCTTGGCGAACAAGGCGACCCGAAGGTCGTAGATGAGGCCCTCGCCGATGCGCGCGCTGCACCACCGCTGCACGATCGCCAGACCCGCATCGGTGAGCGCGGCGACCACCACGACGATGGCGAGCACGGTGATGAACGGCCGATTGCCGTCGGGGATCGCGGAGTCGAGGATCGCCCGGAACGCGAAGGCCGGCACCAGGGCCAGCAGTGCTGCAGCCAGGATCGCCGCCAGGAACCAGGCAATGGTGACCCGGTACGGCGTTGCGAAGGTCCACACGCGGCGCAATGCGGCCCGTTGGATCCGCTTGCCCTTCACGGCCGCCGCATCGCCGGGCATCAGACTGTGTGGACCCATTCGCATCCGGCCACGATACGGGGACATTCCACGCCTGGGCCCCCGACCAAGCCGTCGAGCCGGCTGGTCATCTGCGGCGTCGCGCGCCCCACGCACCTTGTGGTCTCACCGCTCGCGCCCCAGCCGCCGGAAGGTCGAACGAGTTCGGCGGAGGCGCCCAACGGGGAGCATTCGCCCTGCGCCCGTAGGCTCGGGGCGATGCCGTCAGAGAACCTCCATCGTTCCGCGAGCACCCGCCGTCGTGTAGCCGCAACCATCTCGCTCGCTGCGATCATCGGTTCCTCGTGTGGATCCGACGATGCGGGCTTCGAGGTGAGCGCCGTTCAGCGCCCCGACTCCGCGGCGGCATTCGGCTGGCAGGACTTCGGCGCCGACGATGTGCAGACCGGGTCGCTCGAGGTGCCGGTCGACCCCGACGACCCCACGCTCGGCAGCTTCGACCTCTACGTCGCCCGCCACCTGGCCGACCCCAAGAAGCGGGTGGGCAGCCTGCTCGTGAACCCCGGGGGGCCGGGTGTCGCCGGTTCCGACTTCGCCGTGTTCGCCGATCAACTGTTCAGCCCCACCCTGCTGACCCACTTCGACATCGTCGGCTGGGACCCTCGCGGCAGCGGCCTGTCGGAGCCTGCGATCGATTGCGTCGACGACTACGACCGGTTCTTCGCGAATGTCGACATCACACCGGACGACGACCCCGAACGTAACGAGGCCATCGAGACCGCCGAGGAGTTCCAGCAGGGCTGCGTCGAACGCTCGGGCGCGTTCTTCCAACACGTCGGCACGAACGACTCGGCGGGCGACATCGATCGGATCCGTGCCGCTCTCGGCGAGGACACGATCAGCTACTTCGGCTTCAGCTACGGCAGCGAACTCGGGGCGGTGTGGGCCACGCTCTACCCCGCCACGGTCCGCGCCGCGGTGCTCGACGGGGCGGTCGACCCCACCGCCGACCAGGACGAGGCGGCGTTGCAGCAGGCAGCGGGTTTCGAGGCATCGCTCACCTCGTTCCTCGCATGGTGCAGCGCCCGCGACAGCACCGACGACTGCGCCTTCCGCAACGACGGCGGCTCCGAGGCCGCATTCGATCGGCTCATGGCCGCTGTCGATGCGGAGCCTGTACCCACCGAAGCAGGCCGCCCACCGGTCGATCTGGGAGTGATGAACAACGCGGTGGCGCAGGCGCTCTACACGTCGCAGCTGTGGCCCACGCTTGGTGTGGCGCTGGCCGACGCAACCAACGGCGACGGCCGTGGCCTGCTGGCGCTGCACGACCAGTACTTCGGACGTCGTGACGACGGCACGTGGGACAACACCCTCGAGGCGTTCCAGGTGATCCAGTGCATGGACGCCACCGAGCGCGAGACACCCAACGAAGCCCAGACTCGGCTCGACGAGGCCCGCGCGGTGGCACCACGGATGGTGGTCGGCACCCTGGCCGTGCCCGGGTGTGCCGCATTCCCACCTCCGCCCTCGGATCGGATCGAGATCACCGGCGCCGGTGCCGGGCCGATCGTCGTGGTGGGCACCACGGGTGACTCCGCCACCCCGATCGCCGGCACTCGGCGCATGGCGGCCGCGCTCGAAGGCGGGCAGCTGGTGGTGGTCGAGGCCGAACAGCACACGGGCTACGGGGCCAACGACTGCGTCACGGAGGCGGTCGACCGCTACCTCGTGCAACTGGTGGTTCCAGCAG
>JAYUSX010000332.1:0-9108 GCA_043755475.1 Actinomycetota bacterium | reverse complement strand
TCCGCTGAGAAAGGCACAACCGGCGATGACTGCCAGCGAGGTGAGCAGCAGTCGGCCCTTGCGGGCCAGTGTGCTCGTCGTGAGCGTGCTCGTGGGCGTGTTCGTCACCCTCATCTGTGCGATCGCACCGGCCATCCGCTCCGGCCGGGTGCCACCGCTCGCCGCCATGAGAGACGTCGCTGTCGATCGATCGGCGCTGAGCCGTGGCCGCCTGATCGCCGGAGCACTGATGCTCGTCGCGGCCATCGCGTTCACCGCACTCGGTGTCACCGGCGGTGCGATCTGGCTCGGACCTGGCATCGCCGGGCTGTTCGCCGGGCTCGTGACGGTTGGCCCGCTGCTCGCCGCGCCGGTCTCGAGGATCGTCACCAGGCCGCTCACGGCGATACGTGGAGTGTCGGGCGAGATCGCCGGCCGCAACGCCGCCACGAATCCGAAGCGCACTGCGCTCACGGCCGGCGCACTGGCGATCGGCCTCGCCCTGCTGATCGGTGTGTCCACGCTCGGGTCGTCGATCAAGACGTCGATCCGCGAGGCCATCGGCGAGCAGTTCACCGGAGACTTCACGATCGGCACCAGCGATCAGGGGTTCGGAGGCCTGCCCGAGAAGCTCACCGACGAGCTCAACGAGCTCCCCGAGGTCGCCAATGCGGTCGGCATCGGTGTCGGCGCAATCCAGCTGATCGAGGAGGGCGAGCCGGTCGGCAAGCAGGTGCTCACGGTCGACCCAGAACGCGCCGCTGGTCTGTTCGACCTCCCGTTCAGTGCGGGTGGATGGGAAGGGCTCGACGGGAACAGCATCCTGCTGTCCGACGACAAGGCCGAGCGTGATGGCCTCGAGGTGGGCGACACGTTGCGCGTCGTCTTCCTGAACCAGGAGACCCGCGATCTCACCCTCGTCGGCACGTTCGAGCGAGACGACTTCAGCAACGTGATCGTGGCTCGCGAGCTGTTCGACGGGCAGCCGGGCGACATCTTCACCGCTCAGGTGCTGATCGAGTCCGCCCCCGGCCTGTCTGCCGACGAGGCAGAGACGGCCATCCGCACCGTCTCCGACAACTACCCCACCGCCAAGCTCGAGACCCGGGCCGAGTTCATCGATTCGCAGTCGTCGCAGGTGGACGGGTTCCTCAACTTCATCTACGCCCTGCTGCTGATGTCGGTCTTCATCGCGGTGCTCGGCATCGTGATCACGCTCCTGCTCGCCGTCTACGAGCGCCGCCGTGAACTCGGTCTGGTGCGGGCGATCGGCATGACCCGTCCGCAGGTACGCAGCAGCATCCGGTGGGAGGCGATGATCACCGGCGTGCTCGGGGCGTTGATGGGCACGGCGCTCGGCATGGCCCTCGGCTGGATCGTGGTGAGAGCGTTGTCGGATCAGGGACTCACCACCTTCAGCGTGTCTGTCACGTCCATCGTCATCTTCGTCGTGGCCTCGATCGCTCTGACGGTGCTCGCGGCATGGTTCCCGGCCCGGCGGGCGGCCAACGCCGACGTCCTCCAAGCCATCGCCACCACCTGACCCCGAACCCCGCGATGAGAGATGAGTGCCCCACGCGCCCTCATCTCTCATCGCGTTGGGGCAGGCGGTCGGCGCGATGAGAGATGGGCGGCCCACCGGCACTCATCTCTCATCGCGATGGGTTCTGGGGTGACGGCGGCATGATGTGCAGATGCAGCAATCCCTGAGCGCCGCGGCGCTCGAGTTCCTCACCGAGCGGCACCTCGCCACGCTCACCACCCTTCGGGCCGACGGCAGCCCGCACGTGGTGCCGGTCGGCTTCACCTACGACCACGACCTCGGCATGGTGCGGGTGATCACCTTCGCCTCATCGGCCAAGGCGGCGCACGCCAGAACTGGAGCGCGCGCCGCGGTGTGCCAGGTGGACGGTGGAAGGTGGATCACCTTCGAAGGAACGAGCGAGGTGAGCGCCGACGCCGACGACGTGGCCACCGCGGTCGCGGCATACGCGGTGCGCTACCGACAGCCCAAGGTGCGCGACGATCGTGTGGTGGTCCGCATCGACGTCGACAAGGTGCTGAGCAACGCCGGCCTGAAAGCGGCGTCATGAGCGCCGGATACTCCACCACCCCCCTGGCAAAGAAGCTCGGGCTCACCGACGACAAGGTGTTCACCGTGCGCCGCGCCCCCGACCACTTCGCCGGGTTGCTCGACGCCGACGGCGGACTCGGCGGTGCCGTCTGGCAGCAGTCGTTGATGCCGCCGCTCGACATCGTGATCGCCTTCTACACGAAACGCATCGTGCTGAAGGCCGACTGGCCGAAGCTGACCGCACCGCTCCCCCCCGATGGTGCCGTGTGGATCGCCTGGCCGAAGCGCACCTCCGGCGTCGAGACCGACATCACCGAAGACGTCCTGCGCGCCGAGATCCTGCGGACCGGATGGGTCGACAACAAGGTGTGCGCGATCGACGACACCTGGAGCGGACTGCGTTTCGTGAAGCGCAAGGAGTTGCGCCGACCGAAGGACAACACGAAGGCAGCAAGAGCTCGCAAGCGCTGAACTCGCGCGGGCACGGTGACTCGACCTTCGAGCGGGTGATCGAGCGGGGGCTCGACCGTGCCTTCGAGCGGGAGTTCGACCGTGCCTTCGAGCGGGTGGTCGAGCGGGCGTTCGACCCGTGCCTTTGAGCGGGGGCTCCGTGGGGAGTCAGCCGGCGAGCGGGTGGCTGCGACGCCAGGGCAGGTTGCTCAAGAACTTCGCGGCAGCCGGGTGCGGATCCATCTCGCGGACCGCGTCGTGGCCGACGAGCGGCATGGTGTCGAGCGAACGATGTACCTGGCAACCGGGGCACCAGTAGAGCAACCGATCGTTCACCGTTGGCTGGCACACCTGGATGGTGTCGCCACACCGGGCGCACCGCTGCCCGTTGCGGCCGTAGACGGCGAGGTCGCCGCGCACGAACGAGCCGGGCTGCGTGATCGACGCCGTCACCCGTGGGCTGTGCCGCAACTTCGAGCGCAGCAACGCAGCGGCGGTCGTGATCACGAACGAACAGTCGTCGGCATCGAGCGCCGACACCGGTGCGAACGGATGGAACCCGCACGCCCACAGCACCTCGCAGCGATACACGTTGCCGATGCCGTTGGCGACATGTTGATCGAGCAGCGCGTCGCTCACCGGTGCCAACTGGTCGTGATAGTGGTACAGCCGGTTGATGCTCTCGTCGAGATCGGCGTCGGGTCGGCTCAGGTCGGGGCCGTGCGGGCCGAAGCCGGGATGGCGGAACCGATCGAACTCGCGATACGTCTCGATCGTCGGGGCGTTGAAGCACACCGCGATCCAGTCGGCGGAGTGCACCTCTGCCCTCATCTGCGTGCCCGGGCGACGCCAGCGCTCACCGTGGCGATAGAGGTGCCACGAGCCATTGAGCCTCAGGTTCGAGTGGAGGATGAGACCATCGTCCCAGACGATCTCGAGGTGCTTGCCGTGGCTCTCCACTCGCTCGACGATGCGCCCGATCGCCGGAGGGGGCCCTTCGAGGACGGGCGACTCGAAGCGAGTGATGGGGCGGCCGACCAGAGCCGTTCGCAGGGCGGCTGCCGCCCGATGGATCGCATCCCCCTCTACCACGTGAGAAACAGTAATGACAGCGCTTGTGCGATCGCGCGATACCCCATGAATGGTCGTTCCAGGTAGATTCCCCACCCATGGGCGGAGCACCCGATCTCGATCACTCGCGCGGGTTCTCCGACGACGACCACGATCCCGATCTATCGGTGGTGCCGGCCTTCGAGCCGACCAGCGATCCGGACGACAGCGATCCGGACGACAGCGACGCGCACGGCAGCGATCCAGATGACAGCGATCTCATCGGAAGCCGGAGCGCCAGGAACGTGACGCCGTTCGACGCCGGCGGCGATCAGGCCACCCGCATCGCTCATGCCAAGCAGCGCCACGGGGCTGCCGGCGGCATGCTGGCAGCCGGCATGCTCGGCATCGATCAACTGGTGAACGGCCGCAAGCCGCGCGAGGAGATCCCGGTGGTGGTGACGGCCAGCAGCGATCCGGTCGACATCGACACCGACGGCATCCGCGTGTCGCTCGCCGGTGCCGACGTGATCGCCCCGGCCCTCCCGCGAACCCTTCCGAAGACGCCACCGGCGCGGCGGCGCCGGTGGCGCTGACGGTGACGTCCCAGGGCACTCGCTCAGGCGTGCCGACCGCTCGCTGGCGGCGCGTCGGCGTGATGGCGTGCTGCGCGATGTTCGCCGCCTGGCCGGCGAGTGCAGGCGCGTCACCCCCGGCGCCAGACGCCACGACCCCCGACGACGCTGTCACCGACCCGGCACTGCTCGATGCACTCGACGCTGCGACGCCCGGCGAGCGAATCGCGGTCGAGGTGCTCACCGACGACATCGCCGGGACACGAGCCGCCGCGAAGGAACTCGGTGGCGTGATCACCGGATCGGTTCCCGGCGAACTGGTGCAGGTGTCGATCGCGGCGTCGCGGGTCGACGACCTCGCAGCGACAGACGACGCCGACGGCGTCCGACAGCCGCTGATCGCCAACCGCCCGGTCGACGCGTTGGCCGAGGCATCGCCGCGCACGGAGTTCGGTGCGGTCACCGGGGAGAACATCGCCGTCACGAATGCGAAGCCATGGCACGACGCGGGCATTCGCGGTGGTGTGCGCGTGGGCATCGTCGACTTCTTCGACCTCACCCTGTGGAACGTCAACGAGCACGGCGCGTTCCCGACCAGCGGCAGGCGCTTCTGTCTCGACAGCTCGGGGTCGGGATTCTGCACCGCAGGTGGTGCGCCGGGCGACGAGCACGGCGTCGCTGTCGCCGAAGTGGTGAAGGACATGGCCCCCGACGCCGAGCTGTGGCTGGCCACCGTGGGCACCGCCAGCGACCTGCGCGCCGCGATCGACTGGTTCGCGGCCAATGGCGTGCAGATCATCACCCGTTCGCTCGGCGCCGCCTACGACGGTCCTGGTGACGGTACGGGCCCACTCGCAGCCGTGGTCGACTACGCGGCCACGAAGGGCATCACCTGGTTCAACTCCGCCGGCAACGACGCTGCCGGTTCGTACGGTCGCTACACCGAGGGCGTCGATGCGGGCGGCTACATCGACTTCCTCGCCGGACCCGGCGTCGACACCACGCTGTTCGTCGCCGGCGATCGAAGCGGCTGCGTCGGGTTCGACGGCATCCGGTGGTCCGACTGGAACAAGGCACCTAACGCCGTCACCGACTACCAGATCGAGTTCTACAGCGGCACCGGCCTCCTGGTCGACTTCGTCAACGATCGCCAGACTGCGGGTGCACCACCGCTCGAGGCGGCTGACGTGTTCGCCTGCCCGGGCTCGGTCACGGTGAAGATCAAGCGCCTGGCCGTGGGTGGCGACGCCAACCCCGACGTCATGGAGGTCGCGCTGTTCGCCGGCGACCTCGAGTACAGCCAAGCGGCGTTCAGCGCGGCCAAGCCGGTCGTCGATTCGCGCAACCCGTCGCTCGTCTCGGTCGGAGCCGTCGATCCGGCGACGAGTGGCAACATCGGCAACTACTCGTCGCAGGGTCCCACCAACGACGGACGCACCAAACCCGACGTCACCGCACCGAGTTGCGTCAAGAGCAGCATCTACAGCCCGGCCCGCTACGGGCCGTCCGTCCAATGCTTCAACGGCACCAGCGCCGCGTCGCCATCCGGCGCCGGTTTCGCCGCCCTCCTCCTCGGCCGTGGCCTCGCCATCAGTGGGCCGCATCTCGCCGCGCTGACGAAGCACCTCGTCACCGACCTCGGCAGCCCCGGCGCCGACAACACCTTCGGGTCGGGCCGATTGAACCTGCCGCCGCCGCCTGCGCCGACGATCGATGCCCGCCCGGCGCGCTACGAGGCGCTGACCACCCCCGTCCGCGTGCTCGACACCCGGGCAGCATCTGCGACGCCGGGTGCCCCGGTCGGCCCGCACCCTTCGTTCACGGTGATCGACCTCGCCCTCCCGGCGGGCGGCGCCTCGGCGGTCGCGTTGAACGTCGTCTCCACCGATACGTCCGCGCCGGGCTACGTGCAGGTGGTGCCGGCTCTGCAGGGAAATCTCGGCGCGTCGTCCACGTTGAACGTCGCTGCGCCGGGCCAGGTGCAACCCAACTTCGCGATCGTGCCGGTCGGCGCGGGTGGCGCTGTCACGCTCTACCTGTTCGCCGGAGGAAACGTGGTGGTCGACCTGCTGGGCAGCTTCGGCCCGGCGTCCACGCCCACGGTCACCGCCGGGCGGTTCGTGGCGGTCGACCCGGTGCGCGTGCTCGACACCCGGCCGGAGTCAGCCGGTCCGGTGCCTCCGGAGTGGACGCCCCACCGACCCTCCGCGGGCGAGAGCGTCCGCGTGGTGGGCATCCCCGCCGGAGCCTCGGCTGCGGTGGTGAACGTCGTCGCCGACCAGGCGGTGGGCAGCGGCTTCCTGCGAGCCCAGGCAACCGGCGCCACCGGCATCACCACCTCCAACGGCAACTTCGTGGCCGGGATCGCGTCTGGCACGCTCAGCATCGTTCCCGTGGGACCCGACGGTTCGATCAGTGTGCTTGCCAGCACCAGCACCCATCTCATCGTCGACCTGATGGGTTGGATCACGGGAGCGGCCACCCCGCCGGGAAGCGCGGGCCTGTTCGTCCCGCTCGCTCCCAGCCGCGCCTACGACAGCCGTGCCGGCGCCGGCATCCACCCCACCATCACCAACCGCGTCATCCAGATCGCCGGAGGTGGCATCCCCGTCGGCGCGAGCGCCGTGTCAATGAATCTCACCTCGGACAGTGCCGCCGGCGCGGGGTACCTCACCGTGTTTCCGGCGGGCACCGGTCAGCCGCTGATCTCGAACCTCAACTACCCGGCATTCGATCCCCGCGCGAACGCCGGCATCGTGCGTTTGTCGGCCGGCGGCGCATTGAATACCTTCGTGAACCAGACCACACATGTCATCATCGATGTGAACGGCTACTTCACAGGACCTACGTGAGCGATCAACTCGACATCAAGACCGGCTGGCTCGACAACGAGACCCTCCAGAACATCCGCGCCAACGTGCCACTCGTGTACGTCGACGCCGTGCCCGTGCGGGTCGACGACCTGGGCAACGTGGTCAGCGTCGGGCTCCTGCTCCGCCAGGCCGCCGACGGCTCGCTGAGCCGGCTCATCGTGAGCGGTCGTGTGCTGTTCGGCGAACGGATCCGAGATGCGCTGCTACGCCACCTCGAAAAAGACCTCGGCCCTGTGGCGTTGCCACAGATCCCGCCCAGTCCATCGCCGTTCACGGTGGTGGAGTACTTCCCCGACCCGGAGGTGAGCGGATTCCACGATCCGCGCCACCACGCCGTCAGCCTGGCGTACGTCGTGCCGGTCGCGGGCGACTGTCAGCCCACACAGCAGGCACTGGAGCTGGTGTGGTACGCGCCGGCAGAGGCGGTCAGCGAGGCGGTTCGCCGCGAGATGACCCAGGGACACGACCGCCTGTTGCGCCTGGCACTGGCGTCGGTCGGCGCGCTGCCCTGATCTGGGCCTGATCTGGGCCTGATCTGGGCCCGATGTGCCTCGATGTGCCTCGATCTGCCTCGATCGACCCACCACGGTGGGTGTTTGGTCTCGCAAGGTAGTCACAAGACCGCTCAGTGTTGCCAAACCTCGGTCCGATGAACCACGTGTCCTGCGCTGACACCCCGCACCTCGCCGGGTGAAAAGCCGCCACGGGCGCGGTCGAACCCTGGGAGATCTCAATGACATCCACGTTTCCACACGACGGACGGCACGCACCTCGTGCGCGCACGTTGACCGCCCTCGCGCTGTCGGGCGCACTGTTGGGTCTGCTCGGCGCCACGGTTGCGCATGCCGAGACCGCCACCCCGCCCGATGTGCCGGACACCACCGCTCCGGTGACCACCGATGGGACGAGCCCCGACCCGGCAGCGCCGCTGGTCGTGCCGGCGGCCGCACCGGCCAGTTTCACGCTGCCATTGTTCGGCGTGGGTCTCACCGTCGACATCACCACGGGTCCCGGTGGCGCGCTGTCGAGCGTGACGCTGAACCCGGCCGACGGGTTCACGGCCGTCGCCGCCCGCCCGAACAAGGTCGCGTTCGTGAACGAGGACGGATCCGCACAGGTGGTCGTGAAGTCGAAGAACGGCGGTCAGCGCGTGGAGGCACGTGCCGGCTCGCTCGCCGACATCCTGGGCCCCGGCGGCTGGACCGGCGAAGTGTTCCCCGGTGTGCCCGGCAGTGTGGAGTTCGAGATCGTCGACGAAGGAGGATCTCCGAACATCGTCGTCGGTGCCGTCAGTGGCCCGAACCCCGAGATCGGTGAGGTCAAGACGTCGAACGGCGACGGCGATGATCCCGGCGACGCAGGTGAGCGAGAGGCAAAGGTCGCGATCCGCTTCAGCCAGGACGGCCAGAGCCGTTGGCTGACCATCAAGGCCGAGGTGGAGACCGACGACGAGGGCGAAGGTGACGACTCGACACCGGGCGAGAGCGAGGCAAAGGTGCAGATCTCGCTGTCGAGGATCAAGACGTCGTTCACCGGTGTCGACGCTCTCGGTCAGCAGCAGTGGAACGGCACCCTCTGCGACGGCGCGCAGGCGTCGATCATGTTCACCGTCGCCGCCGACGGAACCCTCACCATCGATCAGGTGACACCGACCCCGGAGCGCCAGAAGGCGGAGGGCAAGGGCGTCGAGGTTCGTTTCGGGCGAGGTCAGGGTGTCCGCATCCGAGTTCGTTCCGCCGACGGATCGCTGGCGGTGAAGGTCGACGAGCGGATTCGGTGCTCGGATGCTCCCGATCCTTCACTCAATGTTCCGGTCGCATCCGACGATGACAACCATGATGACGACGATGGTGATGCGGAGCACAGCGACGACGACAACGGCGGGCGGGGCGACCGCCCGGACCGAGGCGGGCGGGACGGCCGAAGCGGTAAGGGCGACGCGGACCACGCCGACGACAACCCGACCGAGTCGACCACGCCATCCACTCCGGCACCGGGCAACACCGTCGCCGACGGTTCGGAAAGCGACGACTGACCACATGCCGGCCCCCAACATGTCGGGTGCGTTCGCGGGAAACCGCCGGCGTGCACTCATCTCCGCGGCCGC
>JAYUSX010000331.1:0-9115 GCA_043755475.1 Actinomycetota bacterium | reverse complement strand
TGCCGCGGAGCCCTGCGGAGATCACTGCCTGTGCGCTCGAGTGCCTCGACCGGGGTGCGGCCATCGTGCACAACCACAACGACGAGCCGAACATCGGTGGCCCGGCGCGCCACGACCACGCACCATATGCCGAGGCATGGGCGCCGGTGCTGGCACGGCACCCCGACGCACTGCTGCACCCGACGGTGCGCGGCATGAGTGACGATGCACCGATCGCGGAGCGCTACGCCCATCTGGACGCCCTCCACGGCATGGGGTTGCTGACGATGGCCTCGGCCGATCCAGGCGTGGTGTCGATCGGCCCCTCCCTCTACGGAAACTCGGCCGCCGATGCCGACTACATGTTCAACTGGTGCCGAGAGCGCGATCTCCCCGTACACCTGTCGGTGTTCGAACCCGGGTTCCTCCGGGTGGCGCTGCGGCACCTCACCCAGGGCACCTTGCCCGCCAGGGTGAAGGTGCAGTTGTACTTCGGAGGGGCTGTGCCCTTCGGCCTTCCCCCGAACGCGGCCTCGCTCGACGCATACACGGCGATGCTCGAAGGGTCCGACCTGCCGTGGATGGCCGGCGTGATCGGCGGCGACGTGCTGGACGCCGGTTTCGCCGAGGCGGTGCTGCGTCGCGGTGGTCATCTGCGGGTGGGTCTCGAGGACTTCCGTGGCCAGGGAACGCCAGGCAACGAGGACCTGGTCGTCGCGGCTCGACAGGTGGTGCGCAGTCTGGGCCACGAGGTGGCCACGTGCGAGCACGCCCTGCAGTTGCTCTCCGCGCCACGCCGACGAGGCATCAAGCCACGCTGACGTCGACGACGGGACCTGGCGGCTCAGGCGATGCGCTGCTGCGACTCGCTCCGGTCTTCGTGTGCCCCATGCGCGCGCTCACCGTACGCGTCGCCCCAGCGCGACAGGATGCCTGTGGCCTGCTGATACGCCACGTCGTACACCCGCTTCGCGCGGTCGGGATCGAAGAGCTGATCGGGGCGCCCGGCGAGCTCGGCGACGGCGTGATTCGGGCGGATGATCCAGAGGTTCCCCGACGGATTGCGCTCTCGCCACTCACGCATCTCGCGGCGCAAAACTCGCTCTGCGAGCCGCCCGGCCGGCCCGAACATCGGCCCGGCGATGGGGGCCATCACCAGCAGGTTCTCGGCTCGATCAGCCAGGTCGGCCGACGCCATCGAGCGGACGCCGCCATCGATGTACCGCCGACCGCCCACCTTGTGCGGGGCGAGCATGGCGGGCACCGCCGACGAGGCCGCGACCAGATCGGCGATGGGATACTCGGCGCCGCTCAGCACCACGCGCTGCAACCGGGGCAGTGAACACACGACGGCGCGAACGCTGGGGGCGTAGCGGTCGCCGAAGATCTCGGCCGCCACCTTCTTCAGCCGTCCCGGGCGCGGATCGGGAAGACGCGGGATGTCGCCCCCGATCGCATCGATCGCTTCGTGCCACCGGATCCCGAGCGCGAGTGCACCTGCGGCCCACGAGCCCGCGGAGGTGCCGATGGCAGGTACTGCTCCCAGATCGACACCACCGGTGCTCAACGCCTCGCCCAGACCGAGCAGGTACGCGATGCCGAACAGACCTCCGCCTCCGTACGCGGCGGCAAGGGGCGCGACGGGCGGGATCTCATGGGTTGCCACGCCTCCATCGAATCCCATCACCGTCTCCTCTGCCATGGGCCGGATGGCCCGACTTCTTCGAGTCATTGCCACGTGTGCCGGCTGCGAACCCCGACACATACCGTCCCGACTTCCCGAGCGCTGGCACGCGCTTCGTCCACCTCTGTGACCGGCGCTGCTCGTCGGCAAGACTGGCGCCATGAGCGACTCCCCCACCTGGCGGGTCACACCTGCCGATCTCCCTCCGCACCCGTTCTCCGACCCCGACCACATCGAGGGCGAGATCGAGGTTCGGGTGGTGTCGATCGATCCGTTCGTGCTCGAGAACACGTTCGCACCGAACACGAAGGTGGCCGCGCACTCCCACGGGTGCGACACGCTGTACGTGTTCGCCCGCGGCGAGTTCCACATCGAAGGCGAAGGCGTGTTCCGTGCCGGCGACATCCGCTTCGTTCGGGCCGGACACAGCTACGGACCCGAGTGGGCGGGCCCCGAGGGAGCCACGCTGCAGATCATCGGGCTCGCTCCCGGCTTCGATACGGCCTACACCGACTGACGGAAGTGGATCACGAAGAGGTCTTCATCGGCCGCAGCACCTGCTCCACGAACCGCTCGACCGGCTCGGTGCTCTGCGGGTGACCGAAGTCCATCACGAGGTGTTGGATGCCGAGGGCGACCACGCCCTCGAGGTGCTCACGCAGTTCGGCCGACTCGGCGTCGGTCGTCGGGAGGGCCTTCTCCACCGTGGTCGTCAACTCGATGCTCATCGAATCGCGCCCAGCTGCTTCTGCCGAGCGACGGACGATGTCGAGCTTGCGGTGGAACGAGTCCGCGCTGCGGATGAACGTGTTCCACAGATCGGCCTGACGTCCCACCAACGGCAACCCGATCTGCTCGCCCGAGGCGCCGATGCACACCGGAGGCACGACGGTGGGGCGGGGCGGCGCCGCCGCTGCCTCGATGCGGAAGTGGACGCCCTCGAAGGAGGGCTCGTCCGCGGTCCACATCAGCCGGCAGATCTGGATCGTCTCTTCGAGCTGGGCGAAACGCACCGACGCCTTGGGGAAGTCGTAGCCGTAGGCGCGGTACTCGTCGTCGCGCCAGCCGGCCCCGATGCCGAGGATGAGCCGATTGCCGGACAGCACCTGAAGCGTGGCCGCCATCTTCGCCGTCAGGGCGGGTGGTCGATATCCCACGCCGAGCACGTGATGGCACAGCATCACGTCGGGATGGCGCGCCGCCAGCCAGGTGAGGGTGGTCCATGCCTCCATGAACGGATCGGTCTTGGCATCGAAGCCGTAGAAGTGGTCGGCCACCCAGAGCGAATCGAAGTGAGGGAGCGCGACCGGCAACACGTGCGTGTCCTGGTACACCACGATCGGTTGGAAGTCGCTCCAGCGGTTGCCGATCACCGGCGAGAGCCAGCCGAACTTGACCGGCCCTGAAGCGACAGACGGGGAAGCGGCAGACGAGGACGATGGCGCAACTGAGGTCATGGCGTGACCCTACGAGTTCAACCAGGTGGCGGTGGCACCTGTCCGGAGCCGGCTCGAACCTGGCGCGATCGGCAAGGTTCGGGCACAGTGTGCGCCATGACTTCGACCACCGACACCTCGAGCCAGACGTCCGACCCCGCCACCATCCTCCAGGCTGCCGCCAGCGCGCCGTTCGGGACGGTGTTCGGCGAGGTGATGTCGGTGGCCAGGGTCGACGACGACGGCTGGAGCACCCCGTCGCTCGAGGCGCTCTCGTCGTTCTACTGCATCCGGGCACTCACGCCCTGCACTACGGCAGCTCGTGCTTCGAAGGTCTGAAGGCCCATCGCACCGTCGATGGCGGCATCCGGCCGTTCCGCGCCGCCAAGCACGCCGCCCGTCTCCAGCAGAGCTGCGGCCGCCTGCTCCTGCCGGCGCCATCGATCGAGCTCGTCACCGAGTTGATCGACATGGCCGTCGCGGCAAACGCAGCCGTCACCCCGCTGGCTCCCGGATCGCTGTACCTGCGTCCCACGATGCTCGGCACCGACATCACCATCGGCGCGGCTGCGTACCCGAGCCACTCGGCGATCCTGTACGTGTTGGCCTGTCCGGTGGGCGACTACCTGCCGCCGCGCCCGCTCACGATCGTCGTCGAGACCGAGGTGCCTCGCACCACGCCGCAGTTCGGCGTCGTGAAGACGGGTGCCAACTATGCGATGGCGTTGGGCCGCATCGATGCTGCCCGCCGCGAGCACCAGGCCGATCAGGTCCTGTTCGCTCCTGGCGGGATCGTGCAGGAGACCGGGGCCGCGAACGTGCTGCTGGTCGACGGCGATCATCTGGTGACACCCGAGCTCACCGATGCGTTCCTGCACGGCGTCACCCGCGATTCGCTGCTGCAGGTTGCGCGCAGCCTGGGCTGGAAGGTCGAAGAACGCACGGTGACGGTCGACGACTGCGTCGAGTGGGCCAAGCGCCCTGGTGCCGAGATCGGCCTGATGGGCACCGCCGCCGTGATCGCGCAGGTGGGCACACTCGTCGTCGGCGATCACCGGATCGATCTGACTTCGCAGGCTTCGAGCAAGCTGACCGAGCTCCGCCGCACCCTGGGCGAGATCCAGACCGGTAGCCGGCCGTTCGACTTCGTCTGACGCGAGCCCTCCCACCGCGGCGAGCGCCGGCGGAACGCGCTGCGGCGAGCGACGGGTCAGCGACTGCCGCTGATGTCGGCGCCGATGTCTCGTGCGGATTCACCCTCGGGGGCAGCGATCTCGACGATCGGGTCGTCGCGGTCGTCGAACTCCAGGCGCAGCGCCCGACTGATCGTGGCGTGCATCTCGTACATCGCGGTGATGTACGTGAGCTCGAGGATCTCCTCGTCCGAGAGATGGGCCTTGAGCACGGCGAAGTCGGCATCATGAACCCGGCCGCCGTTCAGCACCAATGCATCGGTGTACGCGAGCACCGCCCGCTCCACCGGCGCGAAGCACTCGGCCGTTCCCCACGACGCGATCGCCGCGATCTTCTCGTCGCTCATGCCCAACGCTCGACACGACTTGCAGTGTTGGGAGAAGACGAACTGGCTACCCCTCGCCCACCCCGCCCGGGTCTGGCCCAGTTCGCGCAGCACCGGATCGAGCCGCCGGTACGGACTGCGGTACAGCCCGAATCCGTCGACCGCGTGCTTCATCACGTCGGGCACGAGGGCGAAGACGCTCCACCAGTCGCCGGGCGTGCCCGTCGCGGTTCCGGGTTGGGTCACCGGATCGCGGTCGCCGAACAGCAACCCGTACATGGTCGAGGTCAACTCGTCGGTCACCTCGGAGCGTGGCACCTGGCGAAGTCTCGTCATGCAGGCAGCCTCGCGCATCGGTCGACCTTCGCCGATCAACGTTCATCCCACGCGAACCGTGAGTTCACCTCCACGACCGACAGAGTCCATCTGCTCGGCGCACGATCGTGGGATGAGCACCATCTCGCGCTGGTTCTTCCACTCGCTCGATCGGCTTGCGTCCGCCTTCGTCACCGAGACCGTCACCGCCGACGGCACCCGGGTGTTGCTGGCGCTCGACCCATCGTGTCACGGCCTCGACCTCGTCGTGGTGATCAGCGACGTTCGCGACTGCGACGCGTGGCACGTTCCTGACGATCTCCGCAGCTTGACCTGACGGCTGCCGACGGGCGGAGGGTGCGCCGCGAGTCACCGGCCGGATACCTCTGTGGGTATCAGGACCTTGTTCCCTGGTCGGACGACCGGACCGGGCGTTCCATGAAGGCATGACACATCGCATCGTGATCCTCGGCGGTGGCACCGGGGGGACGTTGACGGCGAACCGCCTCCGTCGTATGTACACGACCGACGAGGCCGAGATCGTCGTCATCGACCAGGACGACCGCCACGTCTACCAACCCGGCCTGTTGTTCGTGCCGTTCGGGCTGACCCACGCCGAAGACATCGTTCGGGCGCGCAGCCGTCAGTTGAAGCGGGGAGTGACGTACCACCAGAGCCCGATCGACCGGGTCGACATCGAGCAGAACCAGGTGTTCCTCACCGATGGCTCGACCTTCCCATACGACGTGCTCGTGGTGGCCACCGGCGCGACGTTGGTGCCCGAAGAGACCGTCGGGCTGACGGGCCCGGGCTGGATGGAGAAGGTCTTCACCTTCTACACGCCGGAGGGATCGGCGGCGCTCGAAGCTGCGCTCGCCACCTTCGACGGCGGACGCATGGTGGTCAACGTGATCGACATGCCGATCAAGTGCCCCGTGGCACCACTCGAGTTCTGCTTCCTGGCCGACTGGTACTTCCGGGAGCGCGACATGCGCGACAAGGTGCAACTCACCTACGTCACGCCGCTCGATGCTGCCTTCACCAAGCCGGTCGCGGCGCAGCAACTTGCCGGGATGTTGGCCGAGAAGGGCATCGAGCTCATCACCGAATTCAACACCGGTGAGGTGGACGGCGCCGGGGGCACGCTCGAGTCGTACGACGGCCGAGTGGTCCCGTTCGATCTCGCCGTCGTGATCCCTGCCCACGGTGGTGCCGCCTACGTCGGTCGCAGCCTCGGGCTCGGCGACGAACTGAACTTCGTACCGACCGACAAACGCACCCTGCAGTCACATGCGCGACCGAACATCTTCGTGATCGGCGACGCCGCCGACGTTCCCGCGTCGAAGGCGGGATCGGTCACTCACTTCGAAGGCGACGTGCTCGTGGAGAACATCGTCCACTTCTTGGCCGACGAGGAGTTGGAGGCCGTCTTCGACGGCCACGCCAACTGCTTCATCGAGACCGGGTTCCACAAGGCGCTGCTGATCGACTTCAACTACGAGACCGAGCCGCTCACCGGGCACTTCCCTTCCACCATCGGCCTCCCGCTGCTCAAGGAGAGCCGCCTCAACCACCTCGGCAAGCTGATGTTCCAGTGGTTCTACTGGCACACCCTCCTGCCCGGCCGCGACATCCCCGGCATCGGAGCGGCGATGCCCACGGCGGGCAAGATCCCCGCCCTCGCCGAGCCCTCGCTCGCCGAGCCACCCGTCCACACCTGACCCATCCCGTGACGACCTCACCTACGGAGCACACCATGACCACCACCACCCTCACCACGCCCACCGGCGTCACCAGCGTCGAGCTGACCGACGATGGTTTCTTCGTCGATCCTTCACTCTGGACCGAAGCCTTGGTCGTCGAACTCGCCGCCCGCGAAGGCCTCGACTCGATGTCGGACGACCACTGGAAGGTCGTGCGCGTCATGCGCAACGAGTACCTCACGAAGGGCACAGGCCCATCGGTGCGAGCGCTCGGAAAGACCTCCGGAGTGAGCGTGAAGGACCTGTACCTGCTGTTCCCGAAGGGGCCTGCGAAGGTCGCCGCGCGCATCGCCGGTATCCCCAAGCCCAAGGGCTGCATCTGACCCATCACCGCTTCGGCAGCACATCCTGCACCCCACTCAACCACCATCACCGAAAGCACGAACCGCCATGAGCGACACCACGACATCCGTCACCTCCCGCCCCTCCGTCACCTCCCGCCCCTCCGTCGACGCACCGGCGCCGATCACGAAGGTCTCCATCATCATCTCCAAGGGATCGCTCGAGGGGATCTACCCAGGCCTGATCATGGCCAACGGCGCACGCGCCGAGGGCATGGAAGCCAACCTGTTCTTCACCTTCTTCGGCCTGGATGCGATTCACGCGAAGCGAATCGAGCACATCAAGGTCGCCACCGTGGGCAACCCGGCCATGCACATCCCGACGCTGCTCGGGGGACTCCCCGGCATGAGCGCATTGGCGACCCACATGATGACCAAGAAGATGGACGACCTCGACATCCCCCCGATCAGTGAATTCCTCGAGATGATCTCCGACACCGGAGCCGGCATCTATGCCTGCAAGGCCTCGGTCGACATGTTCGACCTCGACAAGGACGACTTCATCCCGCAGGTCGACGACATCATCACCGTCGGCGAGTTCTACGAGAAGGCCGCCGGCGGCCAGATCATCTTCACCTGATCAGGTCGACGAGTACCGCTCGACCCCCACCCGCTGCGCGTTCATTGATACCTCGGAGGGTATCCAGGTACCATGCCCGACATGCAACTCCCCGAGGACACGATCGCCGATCTCCAGCGCAGGCTGCGCCGGGCCGAAGGACAGGTTCGGGGCGTGCACCAGATGCTGACCGAGGGCCGCGATTGCCGCGACATCGTGACCCAGTTGTCCGCAGCCACCAAGGCCCTCGAGCAGACGTCGTTCCTCCTGGTGGCCGCCGGCCTCACGTGGTGCGTCTCCGATCCGGAGCGAGCGGCAGCCGAGGGGTACTCGATCGACGACGTGAAGAAGATGTTCATGAAGATCGCCTGACACGACTCCCCGCGTCGAGAGACGCTGCGGATGATGTGTAGGGCTATACCCATGGGGGTATGATTCACACATGATGTTTTTCCGCCAGTACTACCTCGGGTGCCTGTCGCACGCGAGCTATCTCGTCGGCGACACGGCCACCGGAAGGGCCGCTGTCGTCGACCCCCGACGCGACGTCGACGAGTACCTCGCCGATGCGGAAGCACACGGACTCACGATCACCCATGTGATCGAGACCCACTTCCACGCCGACTTCCTGTCGGGCCACCTCGAGCTCGCCGATCGGACCGGGGCAGCCATCGTGTACGGCGCAGCAGCCGCCGGTCGCACGCAGTTCGCGATCGAGACCCACGGCGACGGCGACATGATCGCCTTGGGCGACGTCGTGCTCGAGATCCTCGAGACGCCGGGCCACACCCCGGAATCGATCAGCATCGTCATCCGTCCAGCCGGCCCCGGCAGCGACCCATACGGTGTCATGACCGGCGACACGCTGTTCATCGGTGACGTCGGCCGTCCCGACCTGCTCGCGGCCGTCGGGTTCGACGCCGACGACCTGGCCCGCCAGCTGTACCGCTCGCTCCACCACAAGCTGCTCACCCTGCCAGACGCCACCAAGGTCTTTCCCGCACACGGGGCCGGGTCGGCGTGTGGCAAGAACCTCTCCACGGAGACCATCTCCACCATCGGTGAGCAGCGAGCGACGAACTACGCGTTGGCGCCGATGACCGAGGGTGAGTTCATCGATGCAGTCACGCAGGGTCAGTCGGTGGCACCCCTGTACTTCCTGTTCGCGGCCACCAAGAACCGAGAGTCGCGCGAGCTCCTGGCGCCGGTCGCCCTGCGCCATCTCGATCTGATCGAGGTGCAGGACGCTGTTGCCAGCGGCGCTGTCGTGATCGACGGTCGCGACGACGCGGCGTTCGCCCAAGGCCATCTCCGCGGTTCGATCAACGTCGGCCTCGGCGGACGTTTCGCCGAGTACACAGGTGAAGTGATGACGCCAGGCACCCCGATCGTGCTCGTCACCGACCCGGGCCACGAGGAGATCGCCGCGACCCGCCTGGCTCGCATCGGTTTCGACGACGTCGTCGGCGCTCTGACCGATCCGATCAAGACTTTCGTCGAACATCCCGAGGCGGTCGAA
>JAYUSX010000330.1:0-3636 GCA_043755475.1 Actinomycetota bacterium | reverse complement strand
TGTGGAACGAATGAGCGGCATGAGCAATCTCGCTACCGCACAGATGATCTACGAGGCCTTTGGACGCGGGGATGTGCCGGCAATCCTCGACGTGTGTTCCGACGATGTCGCTTGGGAGAACTGGGAGGACAACCGGGCCCAGAAGTCCGGCATCCCGATCATGCAGGCCCGCTCCGGCAAGCCCGGGGTCGCCGAGTTCTTCGCTGGATCGCCACGTTGACCATGCAGGGGTTCGAGGTGCTGAACATGATGGAGGGCGCCAACCAGGTGGCGGTCACGTTCGTGATCGAGTACGTCACGCCTGCCGGTGGCCACCTCCGCGATGAGGAGATCCACCTGTGGACCTTCGACGACGCCGGCAAGGTGTGCGCCCTGCGTCACTACATCGACACCGCGAAGCACATCGCCGCCTGGAAGCTCTGACCGAGGCTGGCACCACCGAGTGCGTGAATCAACAGGACGAAGGATCACTCCCACGACGAATCGGGTCGACTGACCGTCGCGGCCGGTCGGAGCCCGCTGACCGCTTCGTTCGAGCCGAGCGTGGATCGGGCGGACGGGTACCGTCGCGATGGCACCGAGGGGGACCGCCATGATCATCATCACCGCGACGCTGACGTTCGAGACCGAAGCAGATCGTGACCGGGCCGTGTCTCTCACCGCCCACGTCCAGCAGGCCACTCGTGACGACGAACCCGGCTGCTTGGCCTATTGCTTCGCTGCTGATCCGGTCGAGCCGACGCACATCCAGGTGTACGAGCTGTGGACCGATCCCGAGAACCTGGCGAAGCACTTCGACCACCCGAACTACGCCGCGATGGTCGACGTGCTCCGCAACTGCGGAGGTTTCCTGAAGTCCGAGAACCGGCTCTACGCGGCCCAGGACCGTGGGCCCGTGTACGACAGCAACGGGTTTCGCTTCGACGCCGTCGCCGATGCCGGGTCGGCTCCGGCTCCTCGCACGGGTCCGTGACGATGGCGGGGGTCATCGACATGCACGCACATGTGGTGCTCGAGGGCGCGTTCGGGTCGGCGGGCGAGTACGGCCCTGTTCACGGCACCGACATCGACGGGGCTGAGTTCTTCGGTGTCGGCGACTACACGATGAAACCGATCCGCTACCGCGACAGCGTGTTCATGAACGTCGATCGCCGCCTCGAAGCGATGGACCGCCTGGGCATCGACGTGCAGATGCTGTCGCCGAACCCGTTGACGTTCTTCGGCGGTATCGAGCCCGGCCCAGCGATCGCGTTCGCCCGGGCGACCAACGACGCAATGGCTGAACTGGTCGCTTGTCACCCGGCCCGACTGCTGGGAGCCGCTCAGCTCCCTCTCCAGGATCCCCAAAGCGCGATCGCCGAACTCGATCGAGCGATCGGTGACCTCGGTCTGGTCGCCGGCTACATCGGGTCGGACTACGGCATAGCGCTCGACGATCGCAGGCTCGACGGCTTCTACCGCAGGCTCGTCGAGCTCGATGTGCCCCTGTTCATCCACGGCGTCATCAACGACGGTCGCGGTCCTGTGGGGGATGCCCGCCTTCGCCGCTTCGGGCTCGACCTCATCGTCGGATACACCTACGAAGAGACGCTGGTGACGGCAAGCCTCGTGCTCGGTGGTGTGCTCGAACGGCATCCCGAACTCGACGTGTGCATCAGCCACGGCGGTGGGGCGATCGCCTTCCTGGCCCAGCGATTCGATTCGATGGCGTCGTTCCGCGGAAGGAGCTCGAACTTCGCCGAATCGCTTCGTCGGCTGTGGTTCGACTCCCACCTCGAGCCGGGCCCAGCGCGCGACCTCGTCGTGCAGACCGTCGGCCTCGACAGGATGGTGTACGGCACCAACTTCGGTGGATGGGACACCCCGACATCCCTCGACGATTTCGACGTCTCCCTGACACCCAACGCACGACGACTCCTTCGCCTGGAGGTCACCTGATGCGCAAGCTCTTCCTCACCAATGCTCGGCTGTTCACGGCGGTCGACGAGACCGTGATCGACGACGGGAGCGTGCTCATCGACGGTGAGCTCATCGTGTGGGCCGGCCCGACAGCCGCGGCTCCCGATCTGGAACGCGATACCGAACGACGGGACGTGGGCGGCAGGTTCGTCATGCCAGGGATGACCGAGTCGCACGTGCACCTGTCGTACTCCAACGCCCATCCGAGCCAGCTCGATCGGCAACCGATCCCGATCGCGATGCTCGACGCGGTCGACAACGCACGCACGTTGCTGCGATTCGGCTTCACCTCGGCGATCAGCTTCGGATCGGCTCAGGGCATCGACGTGCCGCTGCGCGACTCGATCACCTCCGGCCGGGTGCCCGGGCCACGTCTGCTCGCGTCGGAGAAGGACATCGGGTCCACCGGCAGCAACGCCGATTCGCAGTCCTCCGACAGCGAGGGTCGCAAGCGGATCGCCGATGGCCCGTGGGCGGTGCGCGCTGCAGTTCGCGAGGTGGCCAAGGCGGGCGCCGACGTCGTGAAGATCTTCCTCGATGGTGAAGCGCTGTCGGCCCACGCCGCGCCTGGGGTGCTCAGCTACACCGACGAGGAGGTGGCTGCGGCATGCGACGAGGCCCACCTCCGCAACATGCGCGTCGCGTGCCACGCCAGGTCCGCCGATGCCGTGAAGCAAGCTGTCCGTCACGGTGTCGACTTCGTCGGGCACGCGAACTTCCTCGACGACGAGGCGGTCGAGATGCTCGCCGAGGCGCGACATCGGCTGTGGGTGGGTCCGGGCATCGCATGGGAGATCCAACTGCTCGAGCGCGGGCACGAGATCGGCCTCAGCCGGGCACGAATGGAACGTCGTGGATATCAGCGCGAGATCGACGAGACGATCAGCGCGGTGAAGCGGTTGCGCGAGGTCGGTGTGCCACTCGTGATCGGCGGCGACTACGGGCTGTCGATCACGCCGCACGGCACGAACGCGAAGGACCTCGAGTACTTCGTCGACCTGTTCGGGATGTCAGCAGCGGAGGCGCTGTTGTGTGCGACGCGCAACGGCGGGAGAGCCTTCGACCCCACGGGCAGGCTCGGCACGCTCGAGCCCGACACCTACGCCGATCTCGTGATCGTCGACGGCGACCCGACGCGAGACATCACGGTCCTCCAGGATTCGGATCGAATCGTCGGGGTGATGAAGGCAGGGGTGTTCGCAACCGATCTGCTCCCCTGAGGCCGATCCGACCCATTGGATGCCCCGTCCGATTCCCGTCAGCTGAGGTCCGATCGAGAGCCATGCCCCAGCTGACGCACACCGCTCGCCGTGTCAGGACTCGACGATGTCGTCGATCGCTGCCAACCAGTCGGTCCAGTACTGCTTCCACCGGGTGACCGCGCCGGCATCGGGCAGTTCGTCGTGCGAGACGTTGAGCATCACCTTGCCGTCCGGCTTCGGGGTGAACGAGAACAACGCCGAGCCGACGGCCTGGCCCTCGATCGCGACCCCGATGCGGAGCGCTTTGCTCGTGGGCTTCGACCGCAGGTGCGTGTCGAGGCCGGGGAACAGCGATGTTCGGCCGTCGTCTTCGACGATCAGCGATCGCAGCAGGTCGACATCCACGATGACGGTGCGGGTCTTGCCTGCGCTGAACGTGCCGTCGGACATCTGGTTCAGGACTCGCCGGCCGGTG
>JAYUSX010000329.1:0-9121 GCA_043755475.1 Actinomycetota bacterium | reverse complement strand
CTCCGATGCCGTCTGGGGGCCCAGCCTTGGCGGGGCCCCCAGCCTGGAAGGCAGGAGTTCATCAGGTGCAACTTGAGCGCAACCTTGAAAACCTCATCGGGGAAGAGGCGCAGAAGCTGATTACGCGCTACGAATTGTATGCGAAGCATCTTGCTGAGGAAATGGAGCGGCGAGGCAGGCGAACCACGTCGCCAGTCCCCAAACCCATTGTGCAGCGCCCCGAGTATTGGATCGCTAGTCCCGGCTTTGATCCCTTCAAAGTTCGGGCGAGGCTTCCATCGGTCGTTCATTCTGTTGCCCGGTCATTGCTCTCCGGCACCTATCGTCCGCGGCCACCGGCGCTCTACGAAGTCGACAAGTCTCCCCCCGAGAAGCGGGGTATATCGGTCTTTCAGGTGGCTGACAATGCGGTCTCAAAGATGGTCTACAAGTCAGTGCTTCGTAAGAACCGGCCGTTGTTGAGCGCCCGATCGTACGCCTACCGAGATGATGTCGGCGCCGTTCACGCTGTGCAGTACATGACCCGCGAAATGCGAGGCCAGCAACGCCTGTTCGTTGCCGAGTACGACTTCCGGAAGTACTTCGACGCGATATCGCATGCGCATCTCTTGCAGCTCATGGACGATCCAACCATCATCATGACTGCTCTTGAGCGGCACGTTCTCATGGCCTTCCTGCAGTCCACACCTCCCAGTCCAATAGCCGTTTACGATGAACGCTCGACCGAGCGCCGCGACGTCGGCGTTCCCCAGGGCACATCTGTGTCGCTGTTGCTGGCAAACATGGCCGCCATGCCGCTCGACCGTTCCTTAGAACAGCTGGGTGTGGGGTTTGTCAGGTTTGCGGATGACACTGTCATCTGGTCGCACGACTATGGACGTATCTGTGAGGCCGCCAACGTGATTCGAGAGGCCTCTGCAGCGATCGGACCAGCAATCAACCTTGAGAAAAGCGACGGCATTAGTCTTCTAATGTACCGCGGAGAATTGGCGAATGCCGAGATGAAGGCGAAGGACAACGTCGCGTTCGTTGGGCATCGAATTCACCGAGACAAGGTCAGTCTTGGCGTCAAGGTTAGTAAGGCTGTGCATCGCCGGGTGACATCGCTGCTTCGCGACAACCTATTGCGAGCCCTCCAAGATGGATCGCAGGACCTGAGTCGAGTGAGTTCTACGACGGATCGTGATTACGTCGTCTACGTCCTCCAACTCCGACGGTACCTCTACGGTGACCTGTCCGAGTCGCAGCTCCGGCGCTACCTGCGCGGCGGAATTCCACCGCGCAGGTTCAAGGGGCTCATGTCCTTCTTTCCGCTGATCGACGACCACGATCAGCTGATGCAGCTTGACGCCTGGATTGTCAATCAAACGTGGATGGCGCTACGACGACGCGCCATTCTGCTGGCCTCGCTCGGCGTAACCACACTCCCGGCGCCACATGGACTCTCGCCGAACGAACTCTCCCGACACCTGCACCCAGGCTCTACTGGACCGATCGATCTTCGGTTGCCCAGCCTTCGACGAATGAGCGCGCTTGTTCACAAGGTGTCAGCGCGATTCGGACCAACCGCCGTGCGCAGCGGCCCGAGTCCGTACGACTACTGATGCGGCGTTGTGCAACGAACGAACTCTTGTCAGGATCGCATCGAGTCGTAAATCTCGGCTGGATCGAGCATGGTCGCAGCCACCGCCGCCGTTGCCCTCGGGCGTTCTCCGAGTGACTTTACGTAGCCGGCCGTCGTCGCTTCGCCCGCGTGGCCGACGTACCTGGCGATGTCGCTGAGGTCGAGTCCGGCCTCTGCGTACAGCACCGTCACTGCCGTTCGGCGGCCGGTGTGCGTCGCCAGGCCGGCTGCGTCGAGGCCGGCGCGCTCGGCCGCCTTTGTCACGGCCTTCGCAACCGCTTGGCGGTTTACCAGGCCGCCGTCGATGTTGGTGAACACCAGCGACACGCGCTGACCTTCGTAGGTGTGCGTCGGCCAGTGCTCACCGATCGAGAGCTGCTCGACCGCTTGGGCCTTCCGTCGAGCCCGCAACTGCTCCACCACGCCTGCCGAGAGGTGGTGGGTGCCCGCCGCGCCGGCGTTCTTCGTCGGGCCGAGCACCATGCCGACTTTGTCGACGTACACGGCCGCTCGCCGCACCGCAGCGACGCCGGCATCGAGGTCGAGGTCCTCCCACGCGAGTCCCAACGCCTCGGACACGCGCCAGCCCTGCACGAACAGCAGCGCCACCGCCGCACCCAACCGATCGGACGCGGCTGACTCGATGAGCAGACGCGCATCACCCGACACCAACGCTCGCTTCGCTGACCGCACCACCTTCGGCGCGGCCACGCGATCAACCGGGTTGGCCGCGATCAGCTCGTGGATCACTCCTTGCTCCAGCACCATGTGCAGCGCGACGCGAAGATCGCCGACCGTCCCCGATGCGAGGCCGCCCTTCAACAGCTCCGACTGCCAGCGCGCGACGTGCTCGGCCTTCACCGAGCGTGCCGGCATCACGCCCAACGTCGCCGTGATCTTCGTGACCCGACTCGTGTACTTGCCGAACGTCGACGGCCGCACTCGATGACGAGCCACCGTGTCGAGCCACCACGCCGCCAGCTCGGCGACGGTGGCGTCGCGGTGGAACGTGCCCGACATCGTCTGGGCGAGCTCCTCCAGCTTTGCGGCGCGACGCGCCAACGCTTCCTCGCGCGTCTTGCCACGCACACGTCGCGGCCGGGTCTCGCCGGCCACCGTGTAGGTCGCTCGCCACGCCCCACCGGCGTCGCGGTAGATCGAGCCCTCGCCGTTCGAGGCCTTGCCGTGGACCCTCACGGTGCCATCGGCACTCGTCGTTCGCTTGCCAGCAGCCTTGCGAGCCATGGGTTCGAATCCCTCCGGAATGTGCTCTGAGCCGGGAGCTACCCGGGAGCAACGAGCCCGAAAAAGGGAGCAACCGGAGGAGCAACGCTCGTCGGACAACGTACGACACCGGTGGACGTCGGCGCAATGAAACGCCTGGTCAGAGCACTGAAGTTTGAACGTCCGTGGACGTCCTCGAACGTCCACGGAATTCCAACGCGGAACGGGAGGGATTCGAACCCCCGGGGCTTGCACCCTCACGCT
Organism: Actinomycetota bacterium; assembly: GCA_043755475.1. Classification (GTDB taxonomy): domain Bacteria; phylum Actinomycetota; class Acidimicrobiia; order Acidimicrobiales; family Ilumatobacteraceae; genus VFMC01. The sequence continues at coordinate 6,009 of JAYUSX010000329.1, read as the reverse complement.
TTCAAGGCGCGTGCATTTGTCCACTCTGCCACCGTTCCGGGCGACACATTAGCGGTCGAGGCCTGATTGCGACCCTGTCGGTTCCGGAGTGCTCGGCCGAATACGGTCGCGTCATATGAGTGTTCTCAACGTCCGAGGAGTCGACCTCCGTCATGATCTCGCCGGCAGCGGACCCACCATGATCTGGGGCCACGGGCTGACCAGCAGTCGCAGTCGTGAGGACGAGATGCGCCTCGTCGACTGGGTTCGCGTGCGCGAGCACGCCGCCGTGCTGCGCTACGACGCACGCGGTCACGGCGAGTCCGGCTCGACCGCCGACCCTGGCGACTACCACTGGCGATCACTCGGCCACGACCAGCTAGCGCTCGCCGATGCGCTCGGCATCGAGCGCTACATCGCCGGCGGCGCATCCATGGGTTGTGCCACCGCGCTCCACGCAGCGGCACTCGCACCTGAACGAGTGTCGGCCCTCGTGCTCGCCATCCCACCCACGGCATGGGCCACGCGTGCAGCGCAGCAGCAGAACTACGAGCTCACCGCTCACTTGGTGGAACGCGGTGAGTTCGATGTGCTCGTCGCAGGGTCGCGGGCCACCCCGTCTCCCGACCCGCTGGTGGACGTGCCGGCGTGGAAGGACGGGTTCGAGCAGATGATCCGCACGACCGATCCCGTGCGTCTCGCGCGGGTCTTCCGTGGCGCGGCGATCACCGATCTGCCCGAGCAGGACGCGATCTCCGCGATCGACGTACCCACGTTGATCCTGTGTTGGACCGGCGACGCCGGTCACCCGTTCTCCACGGCTGAACGCCTTGCGGAGTTGATTCCCAACTCGCACATCTCGGTCGCGAGCACCTTCGACCAGCTGTCTCGTTGGACCGACACGATCAACTCGTTCATCGACTCACTCCGCTGAGGGTCAGCCGACCGCGGTGGGCCGCCTTCGCAGCGAGGACCACCCGGCGCGATGAGGTAAGGGGGCGGCACAGCCACTCATCTCTCATCGCGAATCGGTCAGGGCAGGGTTGGGAGCACGTCGGTGCCGAACATCGAGATCGTGGCGTGCAACTCAGGTTCCGGGATGCCACCCATGTCGAACATCACCAGGTGGGTGTCGAGGTGCCACAGCTCACGCAGTTCACCCATCCGGTGCTGCACTTCGGCTGGGCTGCCGCACAGCGCAAGGTTGGCCACGGTGGTCTCGAAGTCGAAGGGCGGCATGGTGAGGCCCATCCCGCTGCCGATCAGGTCCTGCACCCACGTCATGTAGGCGGTGTAGCGCGGTTGCCAAGTGGCCCGTGCGTGCTGTGAGGTGGCTGCCACGTGGCAGTGGCTCACGCATCCGATGCGCGCAGTCGCGCGATCGCGACCTGCTGCGTCCCAACAGGCGAGGTAATGATCGACCACAGGGACGAACGCCTCGGGGGTGCCGAACACGGTCGGCAGCATGAGCCAGAGGCCCAGCCGTGCGGCTAACTCGACCGACTCGCGCGAGCCCGCGCCGAGCCACATCGGCGGCCGCGGCGTCTGCATCGGACGTGGCAACACCTCGATCCCGTCGAGCGATGCACGATGGTGCCCGCTCCATGTGACCGGTCCGTCGGTCTCCCAGATCTTCACGAGCAACTCGACGTGTTCGTCGAAGCAGTCGCGGGCGACCGAGGCGTCCTGCCCGAATGCGCCAAAGGTGTGCGGGAACGCAGTGCCTCGACCGATCACCGGCTCGACTCGGCCACCTGAAAGCAGGTCGACAGTCGCATAGTCCTCGGCCACGCGCACAGGGTCGAGATTCGCCCCGAGCGTCACTCCGGTCGACAATCGCAAGGTGGTGGTCCGCTCGGCGATCGCCGCCAGCACGATCGGCGGGGCAGACACGATGTAGTCGCAGAAGTGGTGCTCGCCGAGATGGATCGAGCGGAAGCCCAACTGCTCGGCAAGCACCGCCTGGTCCACCAACGATCGATGACGCTGCGCTTGCGACACCTTGGCCCCCGTGACCGGATCGGTCAGATGATCTCCCAGCGACAACAACCCGACGTGCACGCTGGCACCGTAGCAACGGAGAGATCTGGCGACCCTTGGCGCCAGGTGCACACCGGATCGCCGAACGAGCGCGATGAGAGATGAGGGCGCCACCGCCACTCATCTCTCATCGCCGGGGTGGGGTCAGATGGCGAGGGCGGCTTTCACCTGGGCGGCGATCTTGGCGCCGTCGGCCGAGGTGCCGGCCTTGGCGCGCACCGCGCTCACCACGCGACCCATCGCCTTCATGCCGGTGGCGCCGTCGGCCGCGGCGACCGCGATCTCGGCAGCCACCAACTGCGCCAGTTCGTCGTCGGTGAGGGCAGCGGGGAGGTAGGCCTCCAACACCGCTGCCTCGGCGCGCTCGCTCGCAGCCTTGTCGGGGCGGCCCGCGGTCTCGAACGCGTCGGCGGTCTCGTGGTGCTTGCGCACCTCGACGGCCAACTCGGCCAGCACTTGATCGTCGCCCAGCTCGACCACTTCCGCACCGGCCGTCTCGACGACGGAGATGGCCGCCAGCGCCTGACGCAAGGCCGACAGCGCCACCTGGTCGCGCGCCTTCATCGCCGTGGTGAGCGCTGTCTTCATGTCGGATTTCACGGTCATGTCTGAATGTCCTCGATCGGGGAGTGTGAGCGGATCTGGCTGCGGAGCGACGACACCCAGTCGTCGGCCTCGCGCCAGCGGAGGTCCGCGTGCTCGCGGGCCTGGTGCGCATGCGCGCCGGCTGCGGGGTACGAACCGAGGAACTTCACCTGACCCTGCTTGGCGCGCAGCGCACGCATCGCATCGGCAACCAGCTCGTCGGAGACATGGCCATCGGCATAGACGATGAAGCAGTAGTCGCCCAGCCCACCGTCCTTGGTCGGTCGCGACAGCAGGTTCGACAGGTTGATCCGACGTGCCGCGAACTCCTGCAGGATCGAGATCAACGAACCCGGCTCGTCGGCACGCTGGTAGATCACGAGCGCAGTGCGATCGTGACCGGTACGGGCCGGCAACCCTTCGCGAGCCACCACCACGAAACGGGTCTGGTTCCCCGGATGATCGGCGATGTCGTGCACCAGGATGTCGAGGCCGTACAGCGCCGCAGCGGTGCGCGGTGCGACCGCCGCATGGCCCACGCCCAGCTCGCTCGCCAGTCGGGCGCCCTCGGCGGTCGAGTTCGCCGCTCGCAGCTCGGCCTGACCGACGGTGTTGCGCAAGAACGCGTGGCACTGAGCCGTCGCCACCGGGATGGACAGCACCACCTTCACATCATCGATCGACGTGCCCTTCGGTGCCATCAGGCAGTGCTCGATGTCGAGCACCACCTCGCGTTGGATCAGCAGATCGTGGCTGAACGCGAGCTCGTCCTGCGACAGGTTCACCATGCCCTCGATCGAGTTCTCGATCGCGACGAATCCCAGATCGACCTCGCCGCTCTCGACGGCATCGAGCACGTCGGGCATGGTGCGGAACAGCGCGAACTCGCCCTGCGCGAGATCTGGTTGTGACTTCAGCGCCTGCTCGGTGAAGGTGCCGAGTGGGCCCAGGAACCCGATGCGTGTCATGGATCACAGGCTACGGGGTGGCCTTCGACGATCTCGGCAGGCTTTCCGGGCGGCGGTTGTCGTGCCACCGCCGGCGTACCGAACTCAACCCAGAACGCTCGCGACGAACTCCTCGATGCCGGCCCGACCGAGCTCGCCCGACGAACGGCCGAGCACGATGCCGTCGGTGTCGATGATCACGCTGAACGGGAAACCGGACACGCCGAACGCGATCGCGGCCTTGTTGTCCTCGCTGTCGGCGATGACCGGCCAGTCCCAGTTCATCTTGGGGATCCACTCCGACGGCGGATAGTTGTCGCGGTCGGGGGCCACGGCGGTGGTGACCGCGATGACCTGCAGGCCCTCCGGCACACCACCGGCGTCGCGCCACGCGAGCAACTCGGGGATCTCGCGGTTGCAGTGGGGGCACCAGTGCGCCAGGAACACCAACATCACCGGGCCCGCGCACGGGTTGACCGCGACGGGGGTGCCATCGAACGCGAAGCCGGACAACAACGGTGCCGGTGCGCCGATCGCAGGGTCGACGCCGTCAGGCTTGGACACGAGCGGCGTGCCCTCGACGGTGACCGGCCACACCTCCGCGACCTGCGCGTCCGGCGACTTCGGGCCGGCGGTGGGGCCGCCGTTCGAACAGTCGAGAACCCCTGACGTGGGAGCGGTGCCGCCCGCCGAGGTGGGCACGGTGCTTCCCACGGTGAGCTCGTCGTCATCGCCCGAGCTGAGAACCGCAATACCTGCCGCGAGCACGACGACCGCTGCGAGGCCGACCCAGAGCCACAGCAGTCGCGGCTTCGTGGTCGACTCAGCGCCCGTCGGGGGGTCAGCGCGCAGTGAGGTCGGTCGAGTTGGTTTGTTCGCCATGGGGGTCCTCCAGGTGACCGGTGTCAGAGGTGAGCAGGATCAAGGCCAGGATGGCAGCAAATCCGCAGAGCGCCGAGAACGACAAGGTGACGAAGCCGAACTCGCGGTACCAGATCGTGGTGCACGGCACCGAGATGTCGCACGCGCTCGACTCGAGCTGCGGGTTCCACTCCAGCACGTAGTGATACGTCGACACGATGATGCCGAGTCCGGCCAGTGGGGTCACGTACCAACGAACCTGGGGGTCGCGGCGGACAGCGCCAACGAGCAGCACGACGGCTGCGCCATACATGCAGATGCGCTGGTACCAGCACAGCTTGCACGGCACGAAGTTCTCGACCTCGCTGAACCACAGGCTGCCACCCATGGCGGTCGCGGCCACCGCGAACGCCAGCCACCGCGAGACTGCGCCGAGCTGGGCGTGTACGGGGCGGCCCGCGGGCACCAGTCGCATCCCGACGATCGCGATCGCTCCACCGCCTGCCACCAGGGCAAGAAGAGAGAAGAATCGTTCAACGGCCGAGAGCGACATCGCAGCCATTCTGTCGCCGCTCGCCGGCGAACCGGACGCGGGCGAACGGCACCGCTGAAACACGGGACCTTCGGCCCGGCTGCGGCGAGCGAACGAGGTCACCGCGCTCGACGCTGGCATGATGCAGCACGTGATCCCGGCAATCGTCGACACCCCTGCGCTTCGCGACCTGCAGCGCGCCCACACCACAACAGGCGAACTGGTGCTCGCCGACGTGCGCTGGTACCTCGATGGGCGCGATGGACGGGCTTCCTACGAGTCCGGTCACCTTCCGGGTGCGATGTGGGTCGACCTCGACCGTCATCTCGCCGCGCACGACGCCCCCGCGACCGAGGGCCGGCATCCGTTCCCCACCGACGCTGCGTTCGCCGACGCCATGAGCTCGCTCGGCATCGGCGACCACACCGTGGTGGTCGCCTACGACGACTCCGGCGGTCTGACGGCCGGCCGCTTGGTGGTGATGCTGCGCATGCTCGGCCACCACGCCGCGGTGCTCGACGGCGGCATGAACGCCTGGGTGGCCGACGGCGGCGAGCTGGAGCAGGGTTGGGTCGCTCCGTCGACCGCGGACTTCACCCCCGTCCCGTGGCCATCCGACCGGCTCGCGTCGGCCGACGACACCGGATCGCTGGCGACAGGTGGTCCGCCGGTCGGGCTCGTCCTCGATGCCCGATCGCGCGAGCGCTTCAGCGGCGAGGTCGCCCAGATCGACCCACGGCCGGGCCATGTGCCCGGCGCGGTGAATGCACCATGGTCGGCCGTGCTCGGACCCGACGGCCGACTGCGTCAGCCCGACGAGCTGCGGGCGCACTTCCACGCGCTCGGAGTCCGCGACGATCTCCCGACGGTCACCTACTGCGGATCGGGCGTCAGCGCCTGCATGAACGTCCTCGCCATGGAACGCGCAGGGTTTGCTCCGCCCAGTCTGTACGTGGCCAGCTGGTCGGGCTGGTCATCCGATCCGGAGCGTCCGGCCGAGATGGGCGGCTGACGGTGCTCGCCACGCCCTCGACCTCGACCGCGCCCGAGGCGACGAGCACCGGC
>JAYUSX010000328.1:0-3645 GCA_043755475.1 Actinomycetota bacterium | reverse complement strand
CGGGGGAGTGGTGGCCGACTGCCCGCAGTCGCACGATGAAGCGAGCGATGTCGCCTTCGAAGGCATGAACCCCGTGCTCGGCGATCAAGTGGGCGAGTTGGGCGAGGTACGGCTCGACTGGGAAGGCGGTCGCCTCGGCTGGAGCGGTGAGGGCTGGAGCGGTGAGGGCTGGAGCGGTGAGGGCGGGAGTGGGGCTCATGTCGATCACGGTACGCCGAGTCAATGATCGCGTATAGCGATGAACTCTTGTCATGGTCATTGCTCTGACTTATGATCTGGCCATGCTTCACGATGTCGAGGTTCGCCAGCTCCGCGCTCTCCAGGCCATCGCTGCCGAGGGTTCGTTCGGCCGGGCGGCCGAGCGGCTCGGGTTCACCCAGTCGGCGATCAGCCAACAGATCGCCGGCCTCGAACGAGCCATCGGTGAGCGCGTGTTCGATCGGCCGGGCGGCCCACGGCGCGTGGAGCTCACACCCACGGGTGCCGTGCTGCTCGCCTATGCCGACTCGATGTCCGACCGGATGCGGCTCGCCGAGGACGAGCTGCGCTCACTGCGCGCCGGTGAGGTCGGTCGGCTCGTGATCGGTTCGTTCCAGAGCGTCTCGGTGAACGTGCTTCCCGCGGTGATCGGTTGCCTGCGCAGCGAGCGTCCCGGCCTGTCGGTGCGATGCGTCGAGAGCGACGAGAACGACGAACTGGTGGCCAGGCTGCTCGCCGACGAGCTCGACCTGTCGTTCCTGGTCGGCGCTCCCGATCACGACGGCGTCGAATCGATCGAGCTGATGCGCGACCCGTTCGTGCTGGTGTCGCCGGTGGGTGATCGCAACCCGTTCGTCTCGCTTGCATCGCTCGACGGCGCAGCACTGATCGGGCAGTCGCCGTGCTTCTGCCAGCTGATGATCGACGAGTGTCTGCGCACCCACGGCGTCGAGCCCGACTACGTGTTCCGCACCAACGACAACGCTGCCGTGCAGGCGATGGTGAGGGCCGGCATGGGGCAAGCGATCCTGCCGTTCCTCGCGGTCGACACCAACGACGCCGGGGTGCACGTGTCGTCGCTCGAACCCGACGTGCCGCCGCGTGTGGTCACCCTCGCCCGCCGCAAGGGTCGCACGCTCATCCCGGCCGCCGAGCGGTTCATCGAGCTCGCCCAAGCGGTGTGCGCGTCGCTGCCCACCTTCGATCCTCACGCCTCGATGGTGAGCGTCGCCGACTGATCACGCACCTGTCGTGTCGGGCGGGTCTCCCAGCAAGTAGCGGGCGCCGGCGCCGAACCGGGACGCGACATCGCTGGGGTTGTAGAGCGCGCACGACCTCAACGAGAGACAACCACAGCCGATGCAGTCCTCGAGCTGGTCGCGCAGTCGCTGCATCACGGCGATCTGCTCGTCGAGCCGTGGTCTCCAGGCACGCGACAGCCGAGCCCAGTCGGCCTTCGTGGGGGTGCGTTCCTGCGGGAGCGAGGCGAGATGAGCGCGGATCTCGTCGAGCGTGAGGCCCACCTGTTGTGCGATGCGGATGAAACTGACGCGCCGCAGGACCTCGCGTTCGAATCTGCGCTGGTTGCCCTCGGTGCGGAGCGGTCGGAGCAGGCCCTCGGTCTCGTAGAAGCGCAGGGTCGCCGTCGTGACCCCGGTGCGATCGGCGACCTCGCCGATGGTGAGCAGATCGGTCATCGTCGAAACATACCTTGACTTCACGTCAACTTGAAGTTCTACCATCGGCCCTCATGTCACCCACCGCGCTTGTCGACACCGATCTCTCCCTTTCCGACGTGGAGGTGGTCGCCGCGGTTGCCGACGTGCTCGCCGTGCCGCGCCGCGATGAGTCCGACTCGTTCGTGCTGCATGCGCCGCTGGAGCTGTTGGCCCGCACGGCGTTGCTGCGCTTCGTGCGGGCCCATCAACGCCAGCGAGCCCACGGGCGGATCATGGAGATCGCCGGCTCGTTCGAGTCGTTCGGTGACGGCGTTGCGCCGCCCGCTGCCGTGGCACCTGACTCGCTGAGGGATGCGGCTGCGGCGCTGGGGCGGGCGATCGACGCCGGAGATCTCGACGATGTCGATTCGTACGCCGCCTGGCTCGGTACGCATGCACGCCCTCTGGATCTGCCCCCGCTGCTGGCCGACCTTGTGGTCCCTCGGCTCGCCGCTGCCGGCCACGCACCGATCTTCCTGTGGTTGTTGCCGCGAGTCGCCCCGAGGGGCGAGGTGTCCGGTGGTCTGTTGCGGCCGCTGTGTCGCGAGCTGGCCGGTGCGCCGTCGTGGCGCATCGGTTGGATCGACCAGGCGAGAGCCGATACCTCAGCCGATGTGTTCGACGACCCCGACGGTCTGTTCGATGCGCTGGCCGCTGTACCGCGGCTCGGACGTCCGGCGAGCAGCTTCATCTTCCCCCTGATGTCTCGGGTCGACACCCCGGAGCTCGCTGGTCGTCTGCTGGCACCGCTGCTCGAGGTGGCTGTCGCCGACGTCGATGCTTACGGCGCGGCGCTGGCCCGTCTGGCCGCCTGGTCGATGCTGTCGGAACCGGGCGACGAGGCGCCGTACGGGTGGAGTCACTGCCTCACGATGCCTCAGGCCGTCATCGGCGTGGCCCATGCATGTGCGAGTCCGGCGCGAGCGCTTGCCGTCGCCGCCACCCACGTGCTCGGCTTCCGGGTCTCGCTCGCCCACGGCGAGATCGACACGTCGGTCTCGTCGACATGGATGCCCCACGGCCTCCCGCTCACGCAGGCCATCGCGGCGGGCCCCGATGCGACGCGAGCCGCCATGTGGCACCTTCCCGTCGAGCACCACTGCGCTGCTGTCGCCGAGCTGGCGACGTTCGCGGCCACGCACGCCGATGCACACCTGGCGAAGTACACCTTGGCCTGCTTCGATGCTGCCTCGCTCGACCCGGCGGCGTCACGGCTGTACCTCACGGCAGCGGCGACCCTGGCCGGCTGGTGGTCGGCGCACCCCGATGGGGTCGAGATCGGGTGAGTCGTCAGCTGCCTTGATCGCGCAGGTAGCGCTCCACCTCGGCGGCGAGCTCGTCGCCGGTGGGGAGGTCGGCTGCTGCGGGCATCTGGAAGCCGGCGGCGCTCGTGGCATCTGCTCCCGCAGCGTCGTAGATCTGCTCGAGCTGTTCGACCATGGCGCGGTGCTCGGCGTTGCCATCCACCAGCTGGTCGATGCGCAGTCGTTGGATCTCGGCCTCGCCGCTCAGCGAGCTGTGCTCGATGGTCACGCCCGCCACCTGGCGCACTCCATCGATCAGCGCCGCGCTCGCCGCCGGGTGGCTCATCGTGCCCAGGTAGTGAGGCACCTGGGCCCAGATGCCGAGCGCCGGGACACCTTTGGCGACGAAGGCGTGCTCCAGCACAGCGCCCATGCCAGCGGGAACATCGACGCTGTTCTTGAGGAACGGCACCGAGGCGATCAGATCGGCCGACGGCGAACTGCTCGACAGGCGCGAAGGGCGGGTGTGCGGGGCGGCGAAGGGATAGGCGCCGAGCACGACCGCCAGTCGGACGCCCAGCTCGATGGCGAGATCGGTGACGACCGTGGCGAAGCCGCGCCACGCCGAGTCGGGTTCCGGGCCCGACAGCACCAGGAGGTCGTCGCCTGCCGGCGTGCGCCCGACTTTCAGCTCGATCTCGGGC
>JAYUSX010000327.1:0-3662 GCA_043755475.1 Actinomycetota bacterium | reverse complement strand
GACCGGCGTCTTCACGGGCTCGTTCGCCACCAATCCGGTCGACGGCCGGCCCATCCCGGTGTTCATCGCGGACTACGTGCTCATGGGATACGGCACCGGCGCGATCATGGCCGTGCCGTGCGGCGACCAACGCGACTTCGAGTTCGCCCGCCTCTACGGCCTGCCGATTCCGGCCATCCAAGAGCCGACCGACGGCCGCGGCACCAACACCGACACATGGGAGGCCGCATTCGTCGGCGACGCTCCGTACATCAACAGCGCCAATGACTCGCTGTCGCTGAACGGCATCACCAGCGTCGCCGAAGCAACCCAGCGCACCAACGAGTGGTTGCAAGCCAACGGTCACGGTGATGCGGCGGTGACCTACAAGTTGCGCGACTGGTTGTTCAGCCGGCAGCGCTACTGGGGCGAGCCGTTCCCGATCGTCTACGACCTCGACGGCAACCCGCACGCCTTGCCCGACGATCAGCTGCCACTGGTGTTGCCGGAGACCGACAGCTTCTCGCCGCGCACCTTCGACGCCAACGACGAGTTCTCCAACCCGGAGAGCCCACTCGACCGTCTGGAGTGGTGGACCCAGGTCGAGCTCGATCTCGGTGACGGGCCACAGCAGTACCGGCGCGACACCAATGTCATGCCGCAGTGGGCCGGCAGTTGTTGGTACGAACTGCGCTACCTCGATCCGACCAACGAGCAGCAGTTCGTCGACCCCGAGGTCGAGCGCTACTGGATGGGTCCGCAACCACACATCCGCCCCGACCATCCGGGCGGCGTCGACCTGTACGTCGGCGGCGTCGAGCACGCCGTGCTGCACCTGTTGTACGCACGGTTCTGGCACAAGGTGCTGTTCGATCTGGGCCATCTCAGCTCGAAAGAGCCGTACCGCCGCCTGTTCAACCAGGGCTACATCCTGGCCGCGGCATTCAAGGACGAGCGCGAGATCTACGTCGACGCCTTCAGCGTGGAAGAACACGACGGGCAGTTCACCTACGAGGGCAAGCCGGTCACGCGCGAGTGGGGCAAGATGGGCAAGAGCCTGAAGAACGCCGTTGCCCCCGACGACATCTACGAGGCCTACGGTGCCGACACGCTGCGGTTGTACGAGATGGCCATGGGTCCCCTCGATGCCTCACGTCCGTGGGAGACCCGCGACGTCGTGGGCATGTACCGGTTCCTGCAGCGTCTGTGGCGCAACCTGGTCGACGAAGACACCGGGCACCTGCGCGCCGATCTGCCGGCGTTCGACGACGACACCGACCGGCTGCTGCACCGCACGATCGACGGGGTGCGCGCCGACATGGGCGCGATGCGCTTCAACACGGCGATCGCCAAGCTGATCGAGCTGAACAACCACCTCACCAAGCTGGGTGGCTGCCCGCGCGAGACCGCCGAACGGTTGGTGCTGATGCTGTCCCCGCTGGCGCCGCACCTGGCCGAGGAGCTGTGGCGGATGCTGGGCCACGCCGACACCATCACCTACGAGCCGTTCCCGGTGGCCGATCCGGCGAAGCTGGTCGACGACACCATCGAGATCCCGGTGCAGGTCAACGGCAAGGTGCGATCGAGGATCACGGTGTCGGCCGACGCTGACGCGGCCACGGTCGAGGCCGTCGCCCTCGCCGACACGAAGGTGCAGGCCAGCCTGGCCGGTGCGACACCGAACAAGGTCGTCGTCGTCCCCGGCCGCACGGTCAACATCGTCGTCTGACCAACCGCGATGAGAGATGAGTGGCGGTGCCGCCCTCATCTCTCATCGCGCTGGCCTCGTTGCGCCGCGCACGCGCTGATCCGGCCACGCGCTGATCCGGCCACGCGCTGATCCGGCCACGTACGATCGCGACGATGCGTCTCGCCGACTTCCCCCGCACGCCGCTGCTGTTCGGGCCCTCGCCCATCCACCCTCTGCCTCGGCTGAGCCAGGCCCTCGGTGGCCAGGTCGAGATCTGGGCCAAGCGCGAGGACTGCAACTCAGGCATCGCCTATGGCGGCAACAAGGTGCGCAAGCTCGAGTACTTGGTCGCGGAAGCCCTGGCACAGGGTTGCGACACCCTTGTGTCGATCGGCGGGATCCAGTCGAACCACACGCGAGCCGTCACCGGGGTCGCCCGGCACCTCGGGCTGAACGTCGTGACGGTGCAGGAGCACTGGGTCGACTGGCCGGACATGGTCTACGACAAAGTCGGCAACCTCCAGCTCACGCGGATCATGGGCGGTGACGTCCGTATCGATACCGCCGGGTTCGACATCGGAATCCGCACCAGCTGGAAGCAAGCCCTCGACTCGGTGGTCGCCGCCGGCGGGACGCCATATCCGATCCCGGCCGGTGCCTCCGACCATCCACTGGGAGGCCTCGGCTTTGCCAACTGGTCGGTCGAGGTGGCGACCCAGGAGGCCGAGCGTGACATCTTCTTCGACCGGATCATCGTCTGCACGGTCACCGGATCGAGCCAGGCGGGCATGATCGCAGGCTTCGCACTCGAAGACCCCGATGGCAACGGCTCGCGCCGCACGGTGATCGGCATCGATGCATCTGCCACCCTCGAAACCACTGTCGAGCAACTCAGCCGGATCGCCCGCAACACCGCCGAGACGATCGAGCTCGGCCGACCGTTGCGCGACGACGAGATCACCCTCATGTCGGGCTACGAAGGCCCGGCCTACGGCATCCCCGACCAGCCCACCGTGGATGCGATCCACCTGGCGGCGCGCACGGAGGGCATGCTCACCGACCCCGTGTACGAGGGCAAGTCGATGGCCGGCATGATCGGGATGATCCGTTCCGGTCAGATCCCAGCCGGGTCACGGGTGCTGTACTGCCACCTCGGCGGCCAGCCGGCGTTGTCGGCCTACGCGGGGTACCCCGGCCTCGGCTCGTGACGGGCGTCCATCAGCGTCTGACCGATCCGGCGATGAGAGATGAGTGCGGGTGGCGCACTCATCTCTCATCGCGGTTTCGGTAGCGTGATCGGCATGAACGTCGAGGTGGTGGATTTCCAAGCGGCGGATGCGCCGGTGTCGTTCACACGCTCGCTGCGCGAGACGGGGTTCGCGGTGATCGTGAACCATCCGCTCCCCCAGCCGCTGGTGCAGCAGATCTACGACGAGTGGCTGGCGTTCTTCGAGACCGACGCCAAGTACGCCTACCGCTTCAGCGACGGCGACCAGGACGGCTACTTCGGCCCCGACGTGTCCGAGACCGCCAAGGGCAACACCGTGAAGGACATCAAGGAGTTCTTCCATGTGTACCCGTGGGGTCAGTATCCCGCCGAGGTGAGCGACGCCGCCGTCCGCTACGCGGGCATCGCCAAGCAGATCGCCGAGACTCTGCTCGGCTGGGTGCAGGACAACACGCCTGATCAGGTGCGGAGCACGTTCTCGATGCCGTTGCCGCGGATGATGGACGGAAGCACCCGCAGCTTGTTGCGCGTGCTCCGGTACCCACCGCTGACGGGCGACGAGCCAGCCGACGCGGTTCGGGCCGCGGCGCACGAGGACATCAACCTGCTCACCTTGTTGCCGGCTTCGAACGAGCCCGGGCTCCAGGTGCGCGATCGGCTCGGCGACTGGCACGATGTCCCGTGCGACTTCGGCAGCATCGCGATCAACGCCGGCGACATGTTGCAGCTGGCCAGCGGCGGCCACTACCCGTCGACGACCCACCG
>JAYUSX010000326.1:0-3662 GCA_043755475.1 Actinomycetota bacterium | reverse complement strand
CGCGCGCAATGGGGCGAGTAGCTGGCCGCGATCGTTCCCGCCACGCGAGCGTGGTCGTCGCTTGCGTGCGCATCGAGCAGCCGGAGATCGGCGTCGGTGATCCCTCGCGCATGTTTGGCCGCCACTCCGGCCTGCAGCCGTGCTCGTTGCGGCTGGGACGTGGCCACCGTCAACGTGCCCCCGTGGGCGAAGCCGCAGTCGATCGATTCGTCGCCGCACACGCGCCCCATCTCGCCGATCGACGCGATCGTTTCGTGCTCGGCCCGGAGCACCGCGGCCGCGTCGGAGCTCCGTGCATACACTCCCGCCGAGCCGGCGATGAACGCGGATGCCCATCCACCGTTGCGGCCCGATGCGCCGAATCCGGCGATGTCTCGCTCGACCACGGCGATGCGCAACGAAGGATCGAGGAGCGCCAGGTAGTAGGCGGTCCACAACCCCGTGAACCCAGCGCCGACGATGGCCACGTCGACGTCCATGTCGTGCTCGAGAGCGGGGCGTGGGTCGAGCCGTCCGGGGAACGTACTCAGCCACAGTGACCGTCGGCGGGCTGGCTCCGTGTCGAGGTCGGACATCGACCGGCGACCGTATCAGCCATCGGGCGAGCACCGTCTCGGCGCCGGCGCCGTCACGGAACGGACTCATCGGCGGACTGAGGCCGCATGACCGTTGAGGGAGCATCCCTGCCCGACGAGCTCGGCGTCGGGAAATCGGTCGCCGCGGCGTGGGATTCGGGGTCGTATGAAGAGGTCGTCCATCGAGGTGGCGATTCGTTTCATCGTTATGTCCGTCTTCGGGTGTCCCTTCGGGTGTAACGACTCAGTGGCGGGGTTGACTGCATGCTCATGCAGATACATGAAGTCGATGTCGTGGTGATCGGAATGGGCCCGGGTGGCGAGGACGTCGCTGGTCAACTGGCCGTGGCAGGTTTGTCCGTGGTGGGGATCGAGGACCATCTCGTGGGAGGTGAGTGCCCCTACTACGGGTGCATCCCGTCGAAGATGATCATCCGTGCCGCCGACCTGCTGGCCGAGGCGCGCCGGGTGAACACGATGGCCGGGAGCGCGGTCGTGACGCCCGATTACTCGATCGTCGCCGACCGGATCCGCGACGAGGCCACGGACGACTGGGACGACACCGTGGCCGTCGACCGGTTCATCGGCAAGGGTGGCACGTTCGTGCGTGGCAGGGGAGCTCTCGACGGAGACGGCCGTGTGCGGGTCGGTGACGACGTGTACATCGCTCGACTCGGTGTGGTGATCGCCACGGGAACGTCGCCAGCGCTGCCCCCGGTGCACGGCCTCGCCGAGGCCCGGCCGTGGACGAACCGCGACGTGTTCAAGATTCGCTCGGTGCCGGCGTCGCTGACGGTCATGGGCGGTGGCGCGATCGGGCTCGAACTGGCTCAAGCCTTCTCCCGGTTCGGATCGAAGGTGACGGTGGTCGAGGCGTTCGATCGCATCCTGGCCCCCGAAGAACCGGAGACGAGTGCGCTCGTGGCGGCCGTGTTGGAGTCGGAGGGCATCACGATCAGGACCGGTCTGGCGGCCGTTGCGGTGCAGCGCGACGGTCAGGTGACGCTGGAACTGGCCGACGGCACCTACATCGTCAGTGACGAACTGCTGGTCGCGGCTGGCCGGGTGCCCAACGTGCGCGGCATCGGTCTCGACACGGTGGGGCTCGACGAGACCGCGCAACCGACCTTCACCGTCGACGAACACATGCGTGTCAACGGCGCCACCAAGCTGTGGGCCGTCGGTGACATCGCGGGTCGCGGGTCGTTCACCCACATGGCCGTGTACGAGGCGGCGATCGCCGTCGACGACATCCTGGGCGTCGAGCACCCTCGGCTGGCCGAGGCTCATGCCGTGTCGCGCGTGACCTTCACCGATCCCGAGGTCGGCTCGGTCGGGATGACCGAAGCCCAGGCACGAGCCGCCGGGCTGAACGTTCGCGTCGGCGTCGTCGACAGTTCGACCTCCAGTCGCGGTTGGCTGCACGGCGCGGGAAACGAGGGGCTGATGAAGCTCGTCGAAGATGCCGATCGCGGCATCTTGGTCGGCGCCTCGACGGTCGGCCCACGCGGTGGCGATGTGCTCGGGCTGTTCAACCTCGCAGTGCACGCCCGAGTGCCCGTGTCGGAGCTGCGATCGATGATCTACGCCTATCCCACGTTCATCCGCGGTGCCCTCGACGCACTCGCTGCCCTGGCATGATCGGCCCCGCCTGCCGGGCGGGACAGATCCATTTTGGCACTCAGCGACGACGCAGCACTGCGTGAGTGAAGGGCTGGTCGGCCGACCACGGTGTGATGTGGGTGTGCTCGAAGCTCTCGACCAGCTCGAACGATCCGCCGAAGGTGGCCATGAACGACGCCCCGTCATGTCGCATCACCGGCAGGCTGCTGCAGGACGTGGGCCCGTCGGGGGCGAACGCTGCGATCACCAGGTGCCCACCGGGCCGCACAGCTGCCGCTGCCGACTCGGCGTATGCACGTCGATCGTCGTCGTCGATCAAGAAGTGGAACACCGCCCGGTCGTGCCACACGTCGACCTCGTGGTCGAGGCGAACGGTGCGAACGTCGGCGACGATCAGTCGTGGTCGATGGTCGTCGTCGATCGCCTGCGGGTCGAGCGAGCGCTTCGCCAGTTCGCCCGAGAGTGCCACCAGCGCCGCATCGGCGATGTCGATCGCCGTCACGCGCAGACCTTGGGCCAGCAGGGCGCCGACGAGCGCCGAGGCCCCGGCCCCCACGATCAGTACCTCGGCAGGCCGGGGTGCATCCACGCTGTCCGTCGAGGGCGCCGTCACGCGGCGCACGAGCGTGAGTCAGGGTTCGGGTGACGGCTGGTACCAGCTCACCTGGTCGGCGGCCGTGGCGGACCACACGCGCTCCCAGTGGACTCGGTCTGGATGCGATGCCGGATCGCTCGTCATGTCGTGGACACTAGGCATCGCTGCCTTCGTCGGCAGCTCGTCGGACCGAAACAATCGAGAAACTCTGGCTGCGGTGGATCCAGGGCGTGGGAGAGAGCGCGAGGATGGGGACCATGCCTCGGATCGAACTGCTGGACGCGTCCACCGCCCCGATGACAGCCCAGAGCTTCTTCGCCGGTGGCGATCCCGGCCCGATCGTGGCGGCGCTGGCCAACGTGCCAGAACTGCTCGGGCCCACGTTGGGCTTCGTCGGTGCTGCGCTCGGTGCCGGCGCGGCGAGCACACGCCACAAGGAGTTCGCGATCTTGCGCACGTCGGCGCTGCTCGGGTGTCGCTACTGCATCCATGCCCACACCACCGTGGCGCTCGACGTGGGACTCGACGAGCGCGAGGTGCGAGCGCTGCGCGGTGAGGTGCCGTTGGAGGATGGGTTCCCGGATGCCGCCGAACAGGCGCTCGTGAGGTGGATCGACGCGATGGCGGGTGCCAGCGGACCGGTGCCCGACGACGTGTGGCACACGGCCCGACAGTCATGGCCCGATCACATCCTCGTCGAGCTGAGCGTCACGATCGGAGCCACCATGTTCCTCAATCGCCTTGCGACCGGCTTCGAGCTGCCGACGTCTCCCGGTGTCATCGAGCGGCTCGAACGTGAGGGCTACGAGACGGGCATGGCGGTGGTGTCATGACCGACGTTGCAGTCGAGTCGCCGCTCGCCCCCGCGC
>JAYUSX010000325.1:0-3677 GCA_043755475.1 Actinomycetota bacterium | reverse complement strand
TCACCCCTGGCGAACACGGTCTCATCGGCTATCGCATCGATGTCGGCGGCGACGTGCTCAACGTGCTGAGGTGGCACACCGATGGCGTCGGCGATGCGCGTCGGTTGCACGAACCGAAGCGGCTGCAACCCTTCGAGCCGTTCATGGGCGATCGGGTGCCGGTGGTGAGCAAGGCCGACCTCGAGCGGAGTTCGTTCTCGACGGCCCATCTGCGCGGATGCACGCCCGTCGGCTGGCGCGTGCCGTCGAGCCTGGCGGTCACGGTGGGGGAGCAGCTGCGTGCCGGCGAACGCTTCGTCTACGCCTACTACGACGGCATCGACAAGATCGCCCACGAACGAGGTTTCGGCCCGTACTACGACGCCGAGCTCTCCTTCGCCGACGACCTGGTCGCCGATGTGATCGCTGCGTTGCCTTCGGGCGCGGCCCTGGTGGTGACGGCCGATCACGGTCAGGTGCACGTCGGCGATCGGATCGTCGAACCAGCCGCCGATATCTCCCGGCTCACGCATCATGCGTCCGGCGAAGGTCGCTTCCGGTGGCTTCACGCTCGCGCGGGTGCCGCCTCCGACCTCGCTGCTGCGGCCACCGCGGCCCATGGTGACGTGGCGTGGGTGATGACACGTGCGCAGATCCTCGACGAGGGATGGTTCGGCCCCGTGGTGTCCCCGCCGGTGCAGGCCCGGCTGGGCGACGTTGCGCTGGTTGCCCGGGACGACGTCAGCTTCCACGACGATGCGGATTCCGGCCCGTTCCAACTGATCTGCCGCCACGGGTCGCTGACCGCGGCCGAGGTGTATGTTCCCCTGATCGCTGCACAAGCGTGAGTCGCCCGCCTGCGACCATCGTGCAGCCCGAACGATCTTCTGAAGGACCAACCATGACCAACGCTCCTCATCCCGACGGAACCAACGGATCCGATCCGACGATCGAGCGCGGCGAGATCGTCGGGCTTCCCATCGCCGGTCCTCGCGACCATGACGGAGAGGTCACCGAGACCGTCTCGGAACCGGCCAAGGTGATGCGGATCGGTTCGATGGTGAAGCAGCTCCTCGAGGAGGTGCGGATCTCACCGCTGGACGAACGCAGCCGCGAACGGCTGGCCGAGATCTACGAGCGGTCGATCGTGGAGTTGAGCGAGGCGCTGTCCCCTGATCTCCAGGACGAGCTGCGCAATCTGGCGTTGCCGTTCAAGGACGGTGTGATCCCCTCCGATGCCGAGCTCAGAATCGCCAAGGCTCAGCTGGTGGGCTGGCTGGAGGGGCTGTTCCACGGCATCCAGGCCACGCTGTTCGCGCAGCAGCTGGCGGCGCGTCAGCAGCTCGAGCAGATGCGTCAGCTGCCACCTGGAGCCATGCAAGGTGGGCCCGGCGGACAGCAGATGCCCTCCGATCGGCCGGGTACCTATCTCTGAGCTGCCGCCGGTTGCCGGCCCGAACACGGTCGCCCGCAGGCGGGCGGAGCCGTTGTCCATCTGCCCAGCCTGCGGCTAGGGTCGTACGAATCACATCGATGTGATCCGCCGGATGAACCCAGTGCCCGACACGTCGGCGACGGGTCCGGCGAACGAGCTCAGGAAGGGAGGAGGTGCAGTTGGGCGACTCGTTCACCCATCTCCACGTCCACACCGAGTTCTCGATGCTCGACGGCGCAGCCAGGCTCGACGAGCTGGTCGCCAAGGCAGCATCGGATGGTCAGCCGGCGCTCGGCATGACCGATCACGGCAACATGTACGGCACGCTCGAGTTCTACAAGGAGTGTCGCAAGCAGGGTGTGAAGCCGATCATCGGCACCGAGGCGTACATGGCCTACGACAGCCGGCGAGAACGCCCGGCGCGTCGGGGCCGGCTCGACGACTCCGGCGGCGACACCGAAGGCGGCAAGAAGCTCTACTACCACCTGATCCTCCTCGCCGAGACCGATCAGGGTTACCGCAACCTCATCCAGCTCGCCAGTCTGGCGTTTATGGAGGGCTACTACTACAAGCCCCGCATCGACTGGGAGCTGCTCGAGAAGTACCACCACGGTCTCATCGCCACCACCGGGTGCCTCGGGGGTCACGTTCTGCAGTCGTTGCTGAACGGCGACGAGAAGGGTGCCCTCGAGAAGGCCGGCAGGCTGCAGGAGATCTTCGGTAAGGACAACCTCTTCGTCGAACTCCAGGACCACGGCCTGGCGGCACAGCGCGACACGAACCCCAAGCTGATCGAGATCGCGAAGCGAATCGGTGCGCCGTTGCTGGCCACCAACGATTCGCACTACACCAGCCGTTCGGATCACGAGGCCCACGATGCTCTGCTGTGCGTACAGACCAGCGCGCTGCTCAGCGATCCGAAGCGATTCAAGTTCGAAGGCACCGAGCACTACCTGAAGTCGGCTGCGGAGATGCGCCACCTGTTCCGCGACTTCCCCGAGGCGTGCGACAACTCACTCTGGATCGCCGAGCGCGCCGATGTCACCATAGAGTTCGGCAAGCCGCAGCTGCCGGACTTCCCGATTCCCGAGGGCTTCACCGACGACGCCCAGTATCTCGACCACCTCACCTGGGCCGGGGCTCAGCAGCGATGGGGGACCGACCTGCCCACGGCCGCCGTCGAGCGGATCGCGTACGAACTCCAGGTCATCAAGAACATGGGGTTCGCCAGCTACTTCCTGATCGTGTGGGACCTCATCAAACACGCCAAGGACACCGGCATCAGGGTGGGTCCGGGCCGAGGGTCCGCGGCCGGGTGCGCGGTGGCGTACTGCCTGAAGATCACCGATCTCGATCCCATCAAGTACGACCTGCTGTTCGAGCGATTCCTGAACCCCAGCCGCATCTCGATGCCCGACATCGACATGGACTTCGACTCGAGATATCGCGACGAGATGATCAGGTACGCAGCCGAACGGTACGGCCGTGACCACGTGGCCCAGATCATCACGTTCGGCACGATCAAGGCGCGCAACGCAGTTCGCGACGCAGCTCGCGTGCTGGGCTACCCCTACGGAGTCGGCGACAAGGTGGCCAAGGCCATGCCGCCGTTGGTGATGGGTCGCGACACGCCGTTGCGGTACTGCTTCGAGGAACATCCCAACTACCTCGACGGGTACCGGGCAGCGTCTGATCTGCGGGCGATGTACGACACCGATCCCGACATCAAGCGGGTCGTCGACGTGGCCAAGGGCCTCGAAGGCCTGAAGCGCAGCGACGGCATCCATGCCGCGGCCGTGGTGATCACCAAGGACCCGCTCACCACATACCTCCCCATCCAACGCAAGCCCGAGGCGGGTGTCGCGCTCGAGAACGCTCCGGTGGTCACCCAGTTCGAGATGCACGGCGTCGAAGAGCTGGGTCTGTTGAAGATGGACTTCCTCGGTCTCCGCAACCTCGATGTCATCACCGACACGGTGAACATGGTGCGCGCCACCAAGGATCTGGGCTTCGACATCGACTCGGTCGCGCTCGACGATGCCGGCGTGTTCGCCTTGCTCGGCCGCGGCGACACGATGGGCGTGTTCCAACTCGAGTCGCCGCCGATGCGCGCACTGCTGCGATCGCTGGCACCCACCAGCTTCGAAGACGTCTCGGCCGTACTCGCGCTCTATCGGCCGGGGCCGATGAGCGTGAACATGCACTACGACTATGCCGACCGGAAGAACGGGCGGCAGAAGGTCGAGTACTTCCACGATGACGC
>JAYUSX010000324.1:0-3679 GCA_043755475.1 Actinomycetota bacterium | reverse complement strand
TCGTGCCAGGCCGCCGGAGGGCGCGACCTGTGGCCGGCGCTCGAATCCGCACTCGGTTGTGCGACAGGCGAGACCTCGGCCGATGGGTCGGTCACGCTCGACGTCGCGTACTGCCTGGGGCTGTGCGCCGCCTCGCCCGCGCTACTCATCGACGACCAGCCCGTCGGCCGGCTGACCGAGGCCAAGATCGCCCAGGTCGCAGCTCGCACCCGGAGCGCCTCATGACCGCCACTGTCTACGTGCCCTGCGATGCCATCGCGATCTCGCTCGGTGCCGACGAGGTCGCCGCCGCCGTCGCCCATGAGGCCGGCCGTCGCTCGCTCGACGTGCGCGTCGTTCGCAACGGGTCGCGGGGTCTGTTCTGGCTCGACCCGTTGATCGAGGTCGACATCGACGGTGTTCGCCACGGCTACGGACCGGTCGCGGCGGACGACGTCGCGTCGCTGTTCGAGGCCGGCTTCCTGAGCGGTGCTGCTCACGTGCTCGCGCTCGGCCCGGTCGAGTCCATCCCCGAGTTCGCCGCGCAGACCCGTCTCACGTTCGCCCGTCACGGCGTCGTCGATCCGCGTTCGCTCGACGACTACCTGGCCCATGGTGGCTACGACGGACTGCGGCGGGCGTTGACAGCGAGCCCCCACGAGGTGCTCGTCGAGATCGAGGCATCGGGGCTCCGCGGCCGAGGCGGCGCGGCGTTCCCCACCGGCATCAAGTGGCGTACGGTGGCCGATGCGACAGCCACCCCGAAGTACATCGTCGCCAACGGCGACGAGGGCGACTCGGGCACCTTCGCCGACCGGATGATCTTCGAGGGCGACCCGTTCTGCCTGCTCGAAGGCATGACGATCGCTGCGCACGCAGTCGGCGCTGCCCATGGCGTGATCTACATCCGCTCCGAGTACCCGCACAGCATCGCCACGACCCAGGTGGCCATCGATGCGGCCCGTGCCGCTGGTTGGCTCGGTGCGTCGATCGCAGGTTCGGGGTTGTCGTTCGATGTCGAGATCCGAGTCGGTGCCGGGGCCTACATCTGCGGCGAGGAGACGTCGATGCTGGAGAGCATCGAAGGCAAGCGAGGCACGGTGCGGTTCAAGCCGCCGCTCCCCGCGCTCGAGGGGCTGTACGGCAAACCCACCGTGGTGAACAACATCCTCACCTTCGCCTCGGTGCCGTGGATCCTCGCCAACGGTGGAGCCGCGTACGCGGCGCACGGTGTCGCACGATCGAAGGGCACCCTGGCCGTCCAGTTGGCGGGCAACATCGCTCGCGGCGCGTTGATCGAAGTGCCGTTCGGCATCACGTTGCGCGAACTGGTCGAGCGTTTCGGCGGAGGAACCCGAAGCCGACGGCCGTTGCGTGCGGTCCAGGTGGGCGGCCCGCTCGGTGCGTACTTCGACGACGCCGGCCTCGATGTAGCCCTCGACTACGAAGCCATCACTGCCGCCGGCGGACTGCTCGGCCACGGCGGCATGGTCGCGTTCGACGAGACGGTCGACATGGCCGCTCAAGCTCGCTTTGCGATGGAGTTCTGCGCCGTCGAGAGCTGCGGCAAGTGCACACCATGTCGCATCGGATCCACCAGGGGCGTCGAGCTGATCGACCGCATCTCAGCGGGAACCAGACGCGATGCCAATCATCAGCAACTGCTCGACCTGTGCGATGTGCTCGAACACGGCTCGCTGTGCGCGTTGGGCGGCCTGACGCCGTACCCGGTGCGCAGCGCGTTGCGACTGTTCCCCGACGACTTCGGTCTTTCGATGGAGGTGACCCGATGACGTTCATCTGGAACGAGTTGCGCGATCTGCGCGAGGGCATCGACCTCGGCACGCCGCCCCGCGATGGTCGACCGGTCACCCTGTCGATCGACGGTGTCGACACCACGGTCCCCGCCCGGAGCTCGGTGTTGCTCGCGGCCACGGCAGCGGGCGCTTCGGTGCCCAAGCTCTGCGCGACCGACACCCTCGAGTGCTTCGGCTCGTGCCGGGTGTGCCTGGTGGAGATCGACGGTCGCCGTGGATATCCAGCCAGTTGCACCACGCCGGTCGAGGACGGCATGGTGGTGCGCACCACGAGCGAGCAGCTCACCAAGCTGCGGCGCGGCGTCGTCGAGCTGTACTTGTCGGACTATCCCGACAGTGACATCGACGGTGGGTGGAGTCAGTTCCACGCCACGCTCGCCCAGGTTGGGCTCGAGGCCGGGCTCCCCGGCGACCATCCATACCGTGGGGGCGACACCCACGCCGACGTCGCGGTCGATGAGTCGAATCCGTACTTCTTGTTCGATCCGGCCAAGTGCATCGTGTGCAGCCGCTGCGTGCGGGCGTGTGAGGAGATCCAGGGAACCTTCGCGCTCACCATCGCCGGACGCGGGTTCGCCTCCAACGTGTCGCCCAGCCAGAACGAGTCGTTCCTCGCCTCCGAGTGCGTGAGTTGCGGAGCGTGCGTCCAGGCGTGTCCCAGCGATGCGCTCATCGAAAAGAGCCTGTTCCCAGAGGGGTACCACCGTGCCGATTCCCGTTAGGCCCGATCGTTCCGTCACCACCACGTGCGCCTACTGCGGCGTCGGGTGCGGCTTCAAGGCCGAGACCGTCGACGACCGCATCGTCCGCATGATCCCGTGGAAGGAGGGCAAGGCCAACCACGGGCACAGTTGCGTGAAGGGCCGGTTCGCGTTCGACTACTACCAGCACCCCGATCGCATCACCACGCCCATGATCCGCAAGAACGTCGACGATCCCTGGCAGGAAGTCGACTGGCCCACTGCGTTCGCCTATGCCGCCGGTGAGTTCAAGCGCATCCAGGCCGAACACGGCACCACGTCGGTCGGAGCCGTGTCGTCGTCGCGCTGCACCAACGAGGAGATCTTCCTCATGCAGAAGTTCGCTCGCGTGGCGTTGCGCAACAACAACATCGACAACTGCTCGCGGATCTGCCACTCGCCCACGCAGTTCGGCCTGTCGGCCACGTTGGGCGCCGGCGCTGCATCGCAGCACTTCGACTCGATCCTGCAGTCCGATGTGGTGCTCGTCGTGGGCGCCAACCCCACCGAGGGCCATCCGGTGTTCGGGTCGATGATGAAGCGTGCGATTCGTCGCGGTGCTCGGCTGCTGGTGATCGACCCGCGCCGCACCGAGACGGTCGATTCCCCGCACTGTCAGGCAGAGGTGCACCTCGCGCTCCGGCCCGGCACGAACGTGCTCGTGCTCAACTCCGTGGCTCACATCATCGTTCGCGAACGCCTGTACGACGAGGCGTTCGTGAAGGCCCGCTGCGACGGCGACGACTTCGTCCTGTGGATGGATCTGGTCGGCGACGATCGCTACTCGCCCGACATCGTCGGTCCCGAGGCAGGCCTCGAACCCGACGACATCCGCCGGCTGGCCCGCATCTACGCCGGCGGCCCGAACTCCACCATCTACTACGGCCTCGGCGTGACCGAACACTCCCAGGGCTCGACGGGCGTGATGTGTCTCGGCAACCTCACGATGGCGACCGGCATGATCGGCCGCGAAGGTGTCGGTGTGAACCCGCTGCGCGGGCAGGGCAACGTGCAGGGTGGGTCGTGCCTCGGTTCGTGGCCGCACATGCTCACCGGATATCGCTTCGTCACCGACGACGAGGTGCGCGGCTCGTTCGAGGACGAGTGGAACATCACGCTCGACAGCGAGCCGGGCCTGCGCCT
>JAYUSX010000323.1:0-3682 GCA_043755475.1 Actinomycetota bacterium | reverse complement strand
ACCGAGGTCGATACCGACTGCCTTGGCCATGGTGGCACTCCTTTGGGAGGTGGTGAGGGTGTTGAGGGGGTGTTGAGGGTGTGAGGGAGACGGGATATTCGTTCAGGATGCTGAGCGAAGCTGGTGCAAGCTTATGCAGCGACCGCCGCTTCTTCAACCCTTCGAACAGAAAACTTGAGTCATGCCAACTCAACATTTTCCCCTCCCGTATTCGGCCTGGTCGAACGTACGCCAGCGCCGTTGGGTGCACGATCTCCTGCCGCGCTACATCCCCAACACGATCACCAAGATGCGCGCCTGCATCGACACAGGTGTGTTCCGACACGACGTCGAGGGCCTCCTCGGCTGAACCCGTCGATCGAGTCAGGTCCAGTCGAGGACGACCTTGCCGCACTCGCCTGTCTCGACGATCGCGAAGGCTTCCTCGAACTCGGCCGCGAGCACATGATGCGTGACGACTCCGCTCACATCGAGCCCGCTCTGCAGCATCGCTGCCATCTTGTACCAGGTCTCGAAGATCCGACGGCCGTAGATGCCCTGGATCTCGAGGCCCTTGAAGATCACATCGTTCACGTCGAGGGTCATCGGCCCGGCAGGGATGCCGAGCACCGCGATGCGACCTCCGTGGTTCATCGCATCGAGCATCTGATTGAACGCCGCTTCAGCACCCGACATCTCCATGCCGACGTCGAATCCCTCGGTCATCCCCAACTCGGCCATCACGGATCCGAGTCCTTCGGTGCGCACATCCACCACTCGGTTCGCTCCATGGCGGCCGGCCATGTCGAGTCGATAGGAGTTCACGTCGGTCACCACGATGTTGCGCGCCCCGACGTGACGGGCGATCGCTGCGGCCAGGATCCCGATCGGCCCGGCTCCGGTGATGAGCACGTCCTCGCCGACGCTGTCGAAACGGAGCGCGGTGTGCGTGGCGTTGCCCAGCGGATCGAGGATCGCCGCGACGTCGTCGCTGATGTGCGCAGGCACCACGAACACGTTCTCGGCCGGGATCACGACGTACTCGGCGAAGGCTCCGGGCCGCGTGACGCCGACCCCCGTGTGGTGATGACAGAACTCGCGACGCCCGGCCTTGCAGTTCCGACAATGCCCGCAGGTGACGTGACCTTCGCCAGCCACGCGCAGCCCCGGCGTCAGCCCGGCGACGGCCGAGCCGACCTCGACGATCTCGCCCATGAACTCGTGTCCCACCACCATCGGGACGGGGATGGTGGCCTGGGCCCAGGCGTCCCAGTGGCGGATGTGCAGATCGGTGCCACAGATGGAGGTCTTGCGCACTCTGATCTTCACGTCGCGCGGGCCGACCTCAGGTTCGACCACGTCCTGCATCCAGAGTCCCGGTTCGGGCTTCGCCTTCACCAGTGCCCTCATCGCAGCACACCCATCTCGTCGGCCACGGCCACGAACGCGGCGATCGCCTGATCGATGTCGTCATCGGTGTGTCCTGCCGACATCTGGGTACGGATGCGCGCCTTCCCCTGGGGGACCACGGGGTACGAGAACGCCGTGACGTAGATCCCGTGGGCGAGCAGACGCTCGGCCATCTCACCGGCCACCTTGGCGTCGCCGAGCATCACCGGGATGATCGGGTGCCCTGCGCCCGCCAACGAAAAACCTGCGTCGGTCATCGCCGTGCGGAATCGGGTCGCGTTGCGATCGAGTTGTCGGCGCAGGTCGTCGCCTTCCTGCAGGAGGTCGAGCACGCGGAGCGTTGTCTCGACGATCACGGGAGCGAGGCTGTTCGAGAACAGGTACGGCCGACTTCGCTGCCGCAGCCACTCGATCACCTCGCGCGGGCCCGAGGTGTAGCCACCCGAGGCACCACCGAGGGCCTTGCCCAGGGTGCCGGTGATGATGTCGACCCGGCCCATCACTCCTGCCGCCTCATGGGTGCCTCGGCCGTGCGCCCCGGTGAAGCCGACGGCATGGGAGTCGTCGACCATGACCAGTGCGTCGTACCGCTCGGCGAGATCGCAGATCGCCGGCAGGTTGGCCAACACACCGTCCATCGAGAACACGCCGTCGGTCGCGATCAGGCGATGGCGGGCGCCGGACGCCTCCTGCAGGCGTTTCTCGAGTTGATCCATGT
The DNA here is from genome assembly GCA_043755475.1 of Actinomycetota bacterium. Taxonomy (GTDB): domain Bacteria; phylum Actinomycetota; class Acidimicrobiia; order Acidimicrobiales; family Ilumatobacteraceae; genus VFMC01. The sequence continues at coordinate 1,575 of JAYUSX010000323.1, read as the reverse complement.
CGTTGTTCTCGTACCTCAGCCGCTGCGCTCGACACAGGCGAATGCCGTCGATGATCGACGCGTGGTTCAGCGAGTCGGAGATGACCGCGTCGTGCTCGTCGAGGATCGTCTCGAACAGACCGGCGTTGGCGTCGAAGCACGACGAGTAGAGGATCGTGTCCTCGGTTCCCAGATACGCCGACAGCCGAGCCTCGAGCTCTTTGTGCACGTCCTGCGTTCCACAGATGAATCGAACCGAGGCCATGCCATAGCCGCGCTCGTCGAGCGCTCGCTTCGCGGCATCCACGAGGACAGGATGATCAGCAAGTCCGAGGTAGTTGTTGGCACACAGGTTGAGGACACGGGTGCCGTCCACCAGCTCGATGTGAGCTGCCTGCGGCGTGACGATCACGCGTTCGCGCTTGAACAGGCCCTCGGTCACCAACTCGGCGCACCGTTGCTCGAGGTCGCCAAGAATCTTGGTACGCATGTACCGAGAATAGCCCGTCTCGATTCGCCGCCGATCCCTCCTGCAACCGAGCCCCGCGGAACTGTCGGCCACCCGACATCGTGACGTCGCGGGGCTGCGTACGGTCGAGGTGCCACGGCGCTCCCCGAGTGCCCTGGTGCCAGATCCGTTCCCGACGGGAGAGCCGGGAACCCTCCTGCCAGAGGTATGGGGGCGGCGATCGAGGGGGCGGCCTCGATCGCCGGATCAGTGCCGGCTGCGGGCCGGCGGCGCCGGCGGTGCCGGCTCTGCCGCGGCGGGCCGCGCCAGCGCTCCCGGTTCGAGACCGAGTTCGCGCTCGGTCAGCCGCCACAGCACGTGGTTCATCTCGAACGGTTCGAGGCCTGAACCGATCTGGGTCTGCAGCGCATAGGCATCGCTGAGCGCAACCACCATCCAGGCGGTCTCGTGCGGGTGGTCGCAGTGGAACACGCCCAGGGCGATCCCGCGCTCGATCACCCCGACCACCAGCTCGTGCCACGCCACCGACAACCGACGCGACGTCTCCTGCAGCTTGGGCGAGTGGTACGCCTCCGCCCACGCCTCCAACCAGAAGCGATACGCCGCTTCGCCCCCGCCGGGACCGAACGGTTCGGTGATCTCGCGCAGTTGGGCGAGCGGGTCGCGGTCGGAAGCGATCGCGGCATTGGCCTCGTCGACCTCCTCCAACGCCATCGCTTCGAACGCGGCTGCGAGCAACGAGTCATGGTCGGGGAAGTAGTGGTGCAGCAGTCCGTGGGTCACCCCCGCTCGGGCCGCCACATGGCGGGAGGTCGTGCGCGCGAACCCGCGCTCGGAGATCTCGGCCACCGCTGCTTCGAGGATGGCTGCGCGGCGTTGCGCAGGCTGCATGCGTGCCATGCGCCACATCCTATGCCGCTGGGTTGCATGTTGGCCGAACGGCCAATATCTTATTAGCCATGTGGTCAACACAGGGCAGATCCAACACGCGCCAGATGCGCTCGCTGATGGCGGGAGCACTCGCCATCTCCGCATCGTTCATGGTGGTGTTCCCTCTGCTGCCTTCGCTGCAAGACCGGGCGAACATCAGCACGGCCCAGCTCGGATGGATCGCCACCGCCGGCTTC
>JAYUSX010000322.1:0-9226 GCA_043755475.1 Actinomycetota bacterium | reverse complement strand
AACGGTTGAGCCTGTTCCGATCCGCTGTTCGGCTCGCGGCCTGATCAGCGGCCTGGTCACGGGCCGATCGTCACCGCGATGGCGCTGAACTCGCCCGGGTCGGTCTCGAGGCCGGTGTCACCCCTGACGAGGATCGTGATGGTCGAACCGGCGGGAACGCCGGTGAGATCGACCGTTGCTGTGTATGGCTCGGGCACCTCCAACGATCCGCCCATCGCGATGACCGGGTCGACCAGCGGGGTGGTCGTGCCGGCGATCACCGCTTTCACGATGATCGTGGCTTCGTAGCCGCGACCCACACCGGACACGGACAGCGGACCGGCCGGCACCACGTCACCCTGTGCGGGTGAGGTGATGGCCACGTTCGGTTCGATCGCAGCGAGGACGAACCGGCCGTCGTCCGGGCCCAGCTGGCGAAGCAACGTCACCGCACGAGACCAACACCAGCGACGCAACGAACGCGAACGGCATGAGAACGGACCGAACGGTCTTGAGTGGCATGTCGGGCACCTCCAGTTCCACACTGGCAGCGCCCTTGGTCGGGCGACAGGGTCGTATGGCATACGCTCGTGGCGTGATCACCCACGACGACGTGCGGCGCATCGCCCTCGGCATGCCCGGATCCGAGGAGCGTGCCTCTTACGGGGGCCGGCCATCGTGGCGGTCGGGCAACAGGATGTTCACGTGGATCCGTGACGATCCCGAGGCGCTGGTGGTGTGGGTGGCGACCGAGGACGACAAGGACGCGCTGCTGGCGACCGACCCCGACGTGTTCTTCACCACCACCCACTACGACGGGCACCCCGTCGTCCTGGTACACCTCGAACACGTCGATCTCGACGAAGCGAGTGAACTGATCATCGAGTCGTGGCGACTCCGCGGCCCCGCCAAACTGGTCAAAGCGTGGGACACAGCACACGACTGAGCGCAGAAGACGGCACGCCTACACTCCGACGATGGGTCTTGCGCTCGCCAACAGATGGTTCGAACGAACGAAGGTCGACGATGCGATCACCTTGATCTGGGAGCCCCACGTGGTGCCGCTGATGCGCTGCAACATCTGGCACGTGGCCGGACGAGATCGCGACCTGTTGGTCGACACGGGGATGGGTGTGGCGAGCATCGTCGAAGCCGTCGGAGACCTGTTCGAGCATGGCGTCACGGCAGTGGCGACGCACGGCCACGACGACCACATCGGCGGCCACCATGAGTTCGACGACGTCGTCGCTCACGCTCTGGAGGCGCCGTCGCTGGAGACCGCGCCCTTGCGCAGCCTGCACATCGTGGAGGCGTGGGGTCAGGAGGTGGTCGACGCGCTCGAGGCGAGTGGCTACTCGATGACCGACGAGTACTTCGTCGACGCCCTTCCCGCCGGGGTGGCGCTCGAGACCTTCCGGCAGCACCCGGCCAAGGTCACTCGTCTGGTCGACGAGGGCGACGTGATCGATCTCGGCGACAGGGTGTTCGAGGTGCTGCACCTCCCCGGTCACTCTCCTGGCTCGATCGGCCTGTGGGAGTCCGACACCGGCACGTTGTTCTCCGGCGATGCGATCTACGACGGTCCGTTGCTCGACGAGTTGCCCGAGAGCGACATCGAGGCGTACTGCGCAACGATGGAGCGGCTCCTCACGCTGCCCGCGCGCGTGGTGCACGGCGGACACGATCCGAGCTTCGACGGCGACCGGTTGGCCGTGCTCGCCCGCGCCTACCTCGACCGGCGACGCTGAACGACGACCGCCCACCGCGAGGGAGCTCCACCGGGAGGGAGCTTCGCCGAGGGAGCTTCGCCGAGGGAGCTTCACCGGAGGGAGCTACACGGGGAGGGAGCTACACGGGGAGGTAGAAGGTGAGGAGGTCGGCGTTGACCGGCGGGAACAGCACGCTCATCGACTCGCGTTGTCGGCCCAGCATCATGTCGGGATGCCGTTCCTCCAGGCCTGCCGCGCCAAAGGGCCCGAGCACCATCGATGGCAGGGCGTCGGGCGGCACCCCAGACCCTCCGGCGTGCACCGGTGCCTGCAACGGGCCGGCCTCCACGACGTCACCCATGCCGTCGGTGCCGAGATGGAACCGCACATGCGACCGGAACGACGAGATCATCGTGTCGTGCTCGCCGCCTCCGGCCTCCAGCCATCGCCGCCCGAGCACCGGTCGCAACGCCTCGAGCACCGGGCCGAGCCGCTCGATGCGCGCGTAGTACCAGTCGCCCAGTGCGTCGGGCCGCTCGACCGGCGTCAGCAGCGGGTCGAGCACCTCGTGCACCGCCGTGCCGGGTCGCTCCATCACCAGGGCGGGCGTTCCATCCGCCGCGGTACCCACTCGGTGAGCGTGGGCGACGAGCGCATCGATGCCTCGAGCCTCGCCGGCCAACTCGCCCAGCACCACGCCTTCGTGCGGCGGCGTTGCCCGCCCCGTGGCGACCACGACACCGTCGCGCTCTGCCACCCATTGGGCTGATCCGTCGCGGGCGAGCAGCCACCGCCAGCAGCCGGGGGAGTGTGGCATCGACACGTCGACCCGACGTTGCTCGTGTCGTTGCAGGGCATCCATCGCTTCGACATCGGCGCCGGTCGCCAGACGGACGATCGTCGACGGATCGTCGGCGGGTACCGACCTGAGCTCGCGAGCGAACGGGATGCGCATCGAGTACGAGTACCCGAACTGCCGGTAGAAGAACGGGATCCCGATCATCACCTGCATCACGTCGCCTCGGTCGCGCGACATCGTGTGCGCGAGATCCATCAACGATCGCACCAGCCCTCGCCCTTCATGCGATGGAGCGGTGGCAACCATCTCCACCTGTGCCGCGGGCAACGGGATGCCCTCGACGACGACCGTCTCGCGCAGCAGCGTTGCGGTCGACACCACACGTCCCTGATCCACCGCTACCAGCACGGATGCCAGACCCTCGTCGGCGTCGGCGGCGACGAGGCGGAGGTCGGTTGCGTCGGCTGGATCGCCGCGTTCTGCGAGCAGGGTTGCCACGACATCGAGCTCAGCTCGTCGGGCGCCTCGGATCACGATGCCATCGTCGCGGTGCACGCACGGATCGTAGGGTGCGCCACACTTGGACGACGCCGCACCGACGTTCGCGCTCTCCGAGAGTCGATCCAGCGTGGAACGACGTGCCGTGATCGGCGGACTGGGCGACATCGACCTGCTGTGCGAGGAGGCGATCGAGGACCCGCACGGGTACTTCGCCTCGTACCGCGAGCGGGAACCGGTCGTGTGGAGCGATCGCCATCGCGCCTGGATCGTGCTCGGTCACCCCGAGCTCGATGCTGCGTTCAAATCGCCGGCGCTGTCGACGGATCGCATGGGCGCCTTCCGTTCACGGCTCACCGGCTCTCGCGCCGACGCACTCGCGAGGGCGATCGAGCTGCTGGAGGGATGGATGCTGTTCCACGATCCGCCTCAGCACACTCGTTTGCGAGCCCCGTTTGCGCGCCGGTTCACGCCGAAGGCGGTGTCGGTGCTGGAAGCCGATGTGACGGCCATCTGCGACCAGCTGGTCGACGCGTACGCAGCGAGGTTGGAAGGCGGTGAGGTGGTCGATCTCGTCGAGGGGTTCTCCCACCCGCTCCCTGCAGCCGTGATCGCACGGCTCTTCGGTGTGCCCGATGAGCTGACCGACTGGTTGGCCGAGTGGAGCGCCCGGTTCGGGGTGGTGGTGTTCGGCGGTACTCGCCGGTCCGACTACGAAGAGGTGGCGCGGGCAGCGGGGGAGGAGTTCCAGGAGCACCTCGGCGCGCTGCTCGCCCTCCGGCGCGAACACCCTCGAGCCGACCTCGTCAGCGCACTCGCCGCCTCGACCGAGCTGAACGACACCGAGGTGCTCGGCGCGTGCTCGCTCCTGCTGTTCGCCGGCCACGACACGACCACGTCGTTGCTGTCGTCGGCGGTGCTCGCTCTGATCGCCAGCCCTGGTGCGCGCGATCGGCTGGTGAACGACCCGCTGTTGCGAGACTCGGCGATCGAGGAGCTGTTGCGCTACGACGGCTCCGCCAAGGCGATGATGCGCGTGGTCGCCGAGCCGCTCGAACTCGGGGGCCAGCGCCTGTCGCCGGGCGACGCGGTCTTCCTGACGATCCTGTCGGCCAACCGCGATCCGCGCGTGTTCGAGCGGCCCGACGAGCTGATCCTCGACCGGCGTCCGAACCCGCACCTGTCGTTCGGGCACGGTGTGCACTTCTGCCTCGGCGCGTCGCTCGCCAGGCTGGAGTTGAGGATCGCCCTCCCGCGGCTGCTCGCCCGGCTCCCGACGCTGCGTCTCGCGGGCGACGTTCGCTGGAAACCCAACATCAGCGACCGTGCCGCCGCCCACGTGCCGCTGGCAACGAGCTGACGATCCGGGTCACAGCTCCCGGTGATCGGACTGGGTGACAGGACGTCGCGCCCGCCGTGCATGCGACACGGGATGGACCGAATCGTCGAGCCCGACGGGATATGCTCGCCGCACAGGCACTGCTTCACGTGCCCGGAGAAAGCAAGGTTCACAGCAATGGCTACCGGCACCGTCAAGTTCTTCAATGCTCAGAAGGGCTTTGGTTTCATCTCTCGCGAAGACGGCCCCGACGTCTTCGTGCACTTCTCGAACATCGAGGGCAACGGCTATCGCTCCCTCGACGAAGGTCAGGCCGTCGAGTTCGAGATCGGTCAGGGCCGCAAGGGCGACGAAGCCCTCAAGGTACGCGCGATCTGATCTCGTCGGTGTTCACGGGGCGGAGTCCCTGAACACCATCAGGAATACCATCAGGAAGACCGTCAGGCCGCGGCCGCTCCGCGCTCCGTGCGTGCTCATGGTCCGGGCGCCGACATCGCGTTGCGCGTCCGAGAGGTTCCGTCGCCACGGGTGACCGAATCGCGCCGTGGTGCACAGCTAGCGTGACCGGTGCTGTGCGACCGATTGCCTGGACCCTCCGTCTCGCCGCGATCGTGCTCGCGGGTGCGCTGTTGCTGTCGGCCGTCGTCATCGCGTCGGCGCCCCGACTGTGGCGTATCGCGAACGCTCACGACGAAGTCCCCGTCGTCGTGCCGACCGACTTCGAACCGCTGTCGCAACGAACGTTGGTGTACGACGTGGCCGGCAACGTGATCGCCGTGTTCGAACGCGAGAACAGCCAACCGGTGAAGCTCGATCAGGTGCCTCAGAACGTGGTCGACGCGATCCTTGCGGTCGAGGACAACGAGTTCTTCATCCACAAGGGCGTCAACGTGCGCGGCCTGGTCCGAGCCACGCTGTCGAACTTCGCCAGCGACGCACCGCGTCAGGGTGCGAGCACCATCACTCAGCAGGTGGTGAAGAACGAGTTGCTGGCCGGGTTGGAGCGCGACGGCCGCTACAAGCTGTTGCAGGTGCACTACGCGCTCATGCTCGAAAAGGAGATGAGCAAGGAACAGATCCTCGAGCGCTACCTCAACACGATCTTCTTCGGGAACAACGCGTACGGCTTGCAGGCGGCGTCCGAGGTGTACTTCGGCAAGAGCGTCGATCAGCTCGACACCATCGAGGCGGCGTTCCTGGCCGGTCTGATCCGGTCGCCGTCGGGGTACGACCCGATCCGCCGACCCGAACGGTCGCGGGCCCGATTCCGCCAGGTGATCGAGCGATTGGCGGACGTCGGCATCGTGCCGGTCGACCAAGAAGAGACGATCGCCGATGGCTGGGAGCTTCCCGAGCGCCTGAAGGCGTTGCCCACCTTCGACACGGTGCCCACCTATTACACCGAGGCGTTGCGGGAGTACCTGCTGGAACGGTCGAACATCCTCGGCGACACCGAGCAAGCCCGCGCCAACCTGCTCTATCGCGGCGGCTTGCGGATCTACACCACGCTGAACCCCGACCTCCAGCGTTACGCCGAGGAGGCGCGCAACACGCTCCCCAACAACAAGGCCGGCATCGATGCGGCCGTGGTGTCTCTCGACGCGAAGACCGGAGCGATTCGGGCGATGGTGGGCGGGCGCGGCTTCAAGCCGCGGGTCAACGAGATCAACATGGCGCTGGTGCCGCGGCAGACGGGCTCCAGCATCAAGTTCTTCATCCTCGCCGCCGCGATCCAGGCGGGCGCGCAGCCGAACGACACCATCGACGGCCGGCGGGGTTGCCTGCTGCCGAACCCAGGCGATCCGAAGAACCCGTTCCTGGTGGAAGACGGTGTGGCCGGCCAGCTCGGCACGCTCGACCAAGCCACGTGGACATCGCTCAACTGTGCCTTCGCCCGTCTGTCGCAGATCGTGGGACTCAACCGGGTGGTCGACACCACCTACCGGATGGCCCGCTCGAACTACCTCTACCGCGGTCAGCCGGAAGACGACCGCGAGCCGATCCAGCCCTATGCCAGTTTCGCCACCGGTGCCAACGAGATGAGCCCGCTCGACATGGCCGCCGGCGCTCAGACCCTCGCCAACAACGGCGTCCACCTCGAGCCGTACTACGTCGAGTGGGTCGACACCGCCGCCGGCGCCCGCCTCTACACCCACGAGGCCGTGCCGGAACAGGTGCTCGACGAGGCGACCGCGCTCACCACCACCAGCATCTTGAAGGGCGTGCTCACCCGCGGCACCGCTCGCAAGGCGCTGTCGGACTTCCCGTTCCCTGCTGCCGGCAAGACCGGAACCCAGCAGGACAACACGAACTCGTGGTTCGTCGGCTACACACCGCAGCTCGCCACTGCGGTGTGGGTCGGAGATCCCGACGGCTACACGGAGATGACCCGCGAGAACGTGCAGGAGTTCTACGACCTCGATGGGGTCGACGCCGTGCAGGGTGGCACGTACCCAGCTCGCATCTGGGGGGCGTACTCGCGCTCGGCCCTGTTCGGACTGCCGCAGGAGGACTGGCTCGCACCACCTCCCCCCGCACGCAAGCCCGCCCGGTTGTACCTTCCCGGCGAAGAGTGTGCCTACAAGCTCGTCAGTGGTGGCTTGTCGCCCACCGGTGAGGTCATCTCCACGGTTGCACCGACCACCACCGCCGCGACGGCCGAACCGGCACCGGATCCAGAAGTTCCGACTGGCACGGTCGATGGGGAGGCCCCGCCCACTACGGTGACGCCCGTGGTCATCCAACTCCTCCCTGACAGCACCACCATCCCGCCCGGTGTGCTCGACCCGTTGGCTCCGCTGCCGTCGGTGGAGCCGAGGACAGCGGTGCTCACGTGCGCCAAGCTGCCGGTCGGCGTGATCGTCCGTCAACCCAAGCCGACCACGCCATGAACGGGCGTGCGTTGCTCGCCGTGCAACTCCTCGACATCAAGCTCGATGCACTCGAGGGCCGCCGAAAGCGATTGCCGGAACGTGGAGTCCTCGACATCGCCAAGGCCGAGCATGCCGCGCTGACCAAGGAACGTGCGCGCGTGCAGGCGATGATCGATGCCGCCTATGTCTCGATCGAACAGGCCGAGGCGGCGGGTGCCGACCTCGACACCAAGCAACGCCGACTCGACGGGCAGCTGAAGACCGTCATCGCGCCCCGCGAAGCAGAAGCGCTGATGCACGAGATCGACATGTTGAAGGCCAAGCACGCGCTGCTCGACGACGCGGAGCTGGAGGCGATGGAACAACAAGGCGAGGCCGAGAAGGCCATGGCCTTGTTGGATGAGCGTGAGCCTGCTCTGGTGGACGCCGTCGCCGTCGCCCAGGCTGCCCTCGATGCGGCTCAGGCCGAGATCGCCGCAGAGGCAGCGGGTGTGATGTCGGAGCGCGGCATCGCCGCGGGCGCCCTCGACGAATCCGAGGCGGCGCTCTACTCGTCGTTGAAGGCCCGTCATGGGGGTGTGGGCATCGTCCAGCTCGACCGTCACACCTGTACGGGGTGCCACGTCGATCTGTCGCAGGTGGAGTACGAGTCGGTGACGCACGCCCCGGTCGGCGAGCTTCCCGAGTGCCCTCACTGCGGGCGGCTCGTCGTCGTCTGAATCCAGCGGGCCGCTGACATGTTGTTCTGGTTCGTCGCCACCTCGGTGCTCACCATCTCCTTCGTGTTCCGCGACCCTCGATTCGACTATCGCTGGCTGATCGGTGGGGCGCTGTTGCCCGATGTGGTCGACGTCTGGTTCGGTGGCGCCAGGGTGTTGCACAGCCTCGTCGGTGCCGTCGGTGCCATGGCGCTGGTGATGATCATCACGGCCGGACGTCGACCGATCCGGCGTCGCCTGCTCTGTGTGCCGATCGGTGTGCTGCTGCACCTCGTGTTCGACGGCGCGTTCAGCTCGACCGATGTCTTCTGGTGGCCGTTCATGGGCGGCTTCGGCGACGCCGACCTGCCCGTCGTCCAACGCGGCTGGTGGAACCTCGCGCTCGAGGCGGCCGGTGTGGCGATGATCGTGTGGGCGTGGTCGTTCTTCGGTCTGGCCGACGCCACCAGACGGCGACGATTCATCACGGATGGCACCCTGACCCACGAACCGTGACGGCTCGTCACGGCTCGTCACGGCTCGTCACGGCTCGTTGGCAGAAGTTCTCGCGATCACCCCTTGTGTCAGAGCGTCAAGGCACCGATGAACCAAGCGTGACCGCGACGAACGGGGCGGCCGATGGCGGTCGGGTCTCCTGCGCAGGAGGAGGTGTTGGATGGGTGACGGGCTCGCACGGGTGATCCCATTCCGCGCGCGCGCTGCGGTCGCCGCGGTCGAAACGCTCACGTGGTACGACGCCCTGCGGTTCGAACGAGGTGCGCGCTATCAGGAGATCCCGAGCGGCCGCTCGGGCTACTTCATCGGAGTCTCGGAAGTGAGCGCGCTCGCCGTGATGGACCTCTCGCCACGTGTCTTGCTGTTCCGGGATCCTGAGAGCGGCGTGATGTGGATCTGCAGTGAGTCAGAGGCGCTCCAAGGCGTCGGCTACGTGCCCGTGGCCTGGGACCTGCATCCCTGATGATCTCGATCTCGACGAGCGGGGCTGCTTGACATCCCTGAGCTGCTTCGGACGGTCTTCGACAGCGTGGGACATGAGACACCCGCCCGCCTCCGTGCCACGCCTGTCACTCCAGTAGCAACACGGCCTTCGGCCCCGACCGTTCCTCGGTCGGGGCCGATGTCATGGTGGGGTCGAGCGTCCAGAACTTCGTCGAACGAGTGCGCGGCGGCCCGGGCGAACCTCTAGTCTCGTGATCGCAGGTCTCCGGCGTGTCGGCTCTCCCAACGTGCCAACTCGCGTCGTCGAGAGCTGCAGCCCATCCCTTTCCGCCGGGGGATGGGCACGCGCCCCGACACAGGTCGGATCGCCG
>JAYUSX010000321.1:0-9228 GCA_043755475.1 Actinomycetota bacterium | reverse complement strand
GAAGCGACCTGCGTGAGCGCGTTCAACTGCGCTTCGGGCAGGTCGCAACCGCCACTGGCGGACCATGTGTTGATGGCCGCCTGGGCTGTGGCGATGGTGGCCGTGACCGAGGTGTCGAGCGAGTACGGAGTCTCAGGTCCGCAGAAGCTGTCGAAGTCCTTGTAGCTCGCGACACCGAACTGCGAATCGGCCTGCGCTGCGAGCACCGTGTTCATGATGTTCGTGGCGCCGGTTTTCACGTTCGCGATCGCGCCGCCCATGCTTCCCGTCGTGTCAGCGAGGAAGACGATGTCCGGCTTCGGTGGGATGGTGGGTGTCTGCACCACTTTGCTGACGACGAAGCTGTCGCCCGGGTTGTTGGTGCTGGTGACTGACGACGGGCTGACGCCTGGGGTGCTGGCCAGGGCCGGTGTGGCGACGAACAACGTCGTCAAGGCCATCGGGCCGACCAGGGACAACAGGACGCGTCTGTGCCAGGATGATTTGCGCATTGGAACCTCCAAGTAGTTGATTTCGTCGGAGATCCGGTCGGCGGCGCCGACGCGCCTCATCGAGCGAACATGCTTTTCGCATCGCTTCGAATCCACCTCGGAGCTCGATCGTCGCACGCGCCCAACACGCGTGCCGGCGTACCACTCGTCGGTCCCACGATCGAAAAGCCGGTCGGTGCGATGAGTGCAGCGCCGGGGCTCTCCGTTCCCCTCCAACGATCCTCGGCTCGTTCGAGGTCGAAGTCAACTCCATCATCTGTGACCTCCGGTACGTCGGTCTGCAGCTGATTGCATTTCCAATCTGGTGGCGGATCTCGTCGGTGTCGCTGATGCTGCGCGACGAGGACGTGCCCGGACGCCGGTTGCCGACGTCAGAGAGCGCCGGCCGCGATCAGGTCGATCGCGCGGCGGCAGGTGCGATGAAAGGCATCGGCAGCCATGTGGAGGTGGTCGTCGGGTGTGTCCTCTTCCTTGGTGTGGCTGAGGCCGTTCGTCGACGACGAGAAGATCATCACCGTCGGCACTTCGCGCGCCATCTCACTCGCGTCGTGGAGTGCACCACTGGGCAACTCGACGTCGTGACCTTCCACCTCGCGCACCGACAGTCGAGCCGCGTCGAGCAGCGCCGGGTGGAACGGCATCGGCGGGATGCGGAAGATGTGCTCCCACTCGATCGTGCAGCCTTCGGCATCGGCCGCGGCGGTTGCCGCCGCGTGGGCTTCGTCGAACATTGCCTGGAGCGACGCGGCCGAGATGTGGCGCATGTCCATCGTGATCCGCGTCTCACCGGCCACCGCGGTGACCACACCGGGCCAGCATTGGACGTGACCAACCGTGGTGACCCCTTCGTGACGTTCGCCGATCTCCGCGATCGCGAGCGCGAAACGAGATGCGGCCCGGAAGCTGTCGCGGCGCATCTCCATCGGCATCGTGCCGGCGTGTGCGGCTTGACCGCGGAAGATCAGCCGTTCGCGTTCGATGCCCTTCGTGCCCGTGACGGTGCAGATGCCCTTGTTCATCGACTCCAGGATCGGTCCCTGTTCGATGTGCACCTCGACGTACGCCTTCACGTCGGTCATGCGGGTGCGTGCGCCGTCGAGGTTGTCGATGTCGACCCCGTGCTGAGCGAGGATCTCGGGCAGCTTGCTGCCTTCTTTGTCGGTGAGACCGCGGAGCACCTCGATGTCGAGCGTGCCGACGCATGCCGCCGAGCCGAACAGGCTGCGACTGAACCGGGCGCCCTCCTCGTCGGCCCAGTCGACGAGCGCAACCGTCACCGGCGGCGTGCCCTCTGCAGCGAGGGAGCGGAGCAACTCGAGCCCGGCCATCACGCCGAGCGCCCCATCGAGCCAGCCACCCTTGGGCACGCTGTCGAGGTGCGAACCCACGACGAGCATCTCGGGGCGCTCGCCGCGCAGGACGGCCCACAAGTTCCCCGCCTCGTCCTCGTCGACCTCGACGGGGAGACCGGTGAGCGACTCGCGCAGCAGCGCGCGTGCCGCCAACCACTCGGGGGTCCACGCCAACCGCCGGCTGCCCTCGGGACCACCGGTCCGGTCGGCAAGGGTGCGCAGGTCGGTGACCACGCGGGTCGGGGAGAAGGCGGAGGCCTGGTCGGAGGCCTGGTCGGAGGCCTGGTCGAAGGAGGGAGCGCTCATGCCCCGAAACTAGTGCTGCAGGTTCATCCGTCGTAGAAGTACGGGTCGTGCAACCCGACGAGATCGCGCCGGCGCGTGGTGTCCGCCCACGCGGTGGCTTCGGTGGAGAGGTGATTCACCAGGTCGGTCGTCAGGATCCGCTGGGCGATGTCGCGCCGGCCGTAGTGAACCTGCAGGAACAGCCGGCCTCGTCCACCGCTCGCTGGAGTGCCGCGATGCCACGCGTCGCTGGCGAACAACGCCACATCGCCGGCGGCGCCTTCGAGCAGCACCGGAGGACGTCCGTCGTAGGTGAGCTCGGGGTCGTGGATCCGTGATGACGGGGCCAGCCGGCCCGAACGATGGCTCCCGGGCACGACCGCCGTCGGGCCGTCGGGGGCCCGACACTCGCGCAGCAAGAGGTGCGCACCGATCGCGAAGACCGGGTAGGGGATGCGATCGTCCCACGGCACGTCGGCGGGTCGCGGCACGTGCGGTCCGGCATCGCAGTGCCACGGGCCACCCGCGAACTCCGGCGTGTTGTGCCACAGGGTGTTGGCGATCACGTGGCAATCGCCGCCCAGCAAGGGCTCGATCGCTTCGAGGATGCGCGGGTGGCTCATCGCCCGGCGCGCAGGCTCGCTGCGGTTGAGCACCGCGTAGCGGAACTCGTCGCGATCGACCCGCTCCCGATCGGGGGGATGGTCGCGGAACAGGCGGTCGGACTCGTCGCTCAGCTCGCCGATCTCGTCGGCGGACAACACGCTCCGAAGCACGGCGTAGCCGTCTCGCTCGAGATCGACGGCTGCCGGAGACACGTCGTCGAGCGACGTGGGCATGAGTGCCAGGTTCTTCCCCACACGGCGGATCACCCCCACGAGGCTACGCAACGACGGGGAGGCGCAAAGCGTCGGGGCGCACCACCACCGACCTGCGAAGCTGGCGCGATGGCGATCGAGTACCGCACACCCGACGAAGCCGAGTGGCCCGAATTGGTGCGCGCCGATGCGCGCGGCTTCGGATGGGTGCCGACGCAGCAACACCTCGACGAGCGGCGGCCTCTGATCGATCTCGATCGGTTCCGCATCGCCGTCGACCGGGGCCGAATCGTGGGCGTGGTCGGCGCATTCGCCTTCGATGTCACACTGCCCGGGGGCGCCACCGTCCCCGCTGCGGGCGTGACCTGGGTGGCGGTTGCCGCCACCCATCGGCGGCGGGGGATCCTCACCGAGTTGATCGGTCGAGTGCATGCCGATGCTGCCGAACGGGGCGATCCGGTCGCGATGCTGTTCGCGAGCGAGGGTGGGATCTACGAGCGCTTCGGATACGGCATCGCGTCGACGATGCGGTTCATCGACATCGACCGCCGGTCGGCCCAGCTCCGATCCGGCCTGCCGATCGACGCCGGCTCGGTCGGCTACCTGGACGGCGACGACGCTCGCGACCACCTCGCCACGACCTGGGAGCGGTACCGACGTACCCGCGGCGGTGAGATCTCGCGCGACGTGGCCTGGCACGATGCCGTGCACATCGAGCGCGAGCGGCCATCCGACGGCTTCAGTGCCACCCACCACCTTGCCCACGCCGACGGCTACGCCGCCTACCGCATCAAGGAGAAGTGGGGCGGTCGCCCGGAGAACACGATGGACATCGTCGAGTTCGCCCCCGTCACGGCCCAGGCGCACCTCGATCTGTGGCACGTCCTGCTGGGTGTCGACCTCGTGACGTCGATCACCGTGCGGAACCTGCCACCGGACGATCCGCTGCCATATCTGCTCACCGACGTCCGTCCGTTCGGCACCTCGGTGATGAAGGACGGGTTCTGGGCGAATGCGCTCGACCCCGCGATCGCCTTCGGCGCCCGAACCTATGGCACGACGGACCGCTTGGTGGTCGAGATCGACGGGGTGCGGTGGGCGATCGAGTCGGATGGAACCGACGCATCGTGTCGACGGGTCCGTTCGCGGCCCGACCTCGTCACCGAAGCTTCCTCGCTCGGCGCCCTCCTGTTCGGAGGCGTGCGCCCGTCGGTGCTCGCCGGAGGTCGCCGGCTCACCGCCCGCACCGAGGATGCGCTGCGGCGCGCCGATGCGTTCTTCGTGGCCGGTCCGGCACCGCACTGCTCCACCTGGTTCTGAGCGTGGTTCTGAGCGCGCCCGACAGGCTGCCCGAAGGTCGCTCGTCGCGAGGACTGCGAGGATCCCCCTCGCTCGCTCCGTTTCGGTCGCGCGACTTCTCGATCATGTGGTTCGGTGCACTGGTGTCGAACATCGGCACCTGGATGGAGACCGTCGCGCTCGGCTACTACGTGGCCGACACCACCGGGAAGGCCTCGTGGTCGGCCGTCGTGAGCGCCGCCGGGTTCATCCCGGGTGCGATCGTCGGTCCCATCGGATCGGCGATGGCCGATCGCCTGCGGCGCCGCCGAGTGCTGATCGTCACCAACACGATCGCTGCCGTGTTCGCCGTCGTGCTCGCCGTGTGGGTCGGGGGCGGTGACGCGACGCCCATCGGGCTGGCGATCATCGGGTTCTTCGCCGGTGCCGTGGTGATGTTCGGCTTCCCGTCGTTCCAGGTGTCGCTGCCCGACCTCGTGCCGCGGGAGCACCTCACGGCAGCGGTCGGGTTGTCGAACGCGCAGTGGAACCTCGGTCGGATCATCGGACCGGCATTTGCCGCACTCGCGATCGCAATCGGGGGGATCGAGACCGCGTTGTGGTGCAACGCGGTGAGCTTCTTCGCGGTGATCCTGGCCGTCTCGATGGTGCGCCTCCCGGGCGGCAAGGGCGAGCGTCGCCCCGTGTTCGCTGCACTGGGCGACGGCGTCCGTTTCGCGCGCTCGAACCCGGCGATGCGCCGGATGTTGGTGGTGATGATCGCCGTCATCGCGATCGCGTCTCCGTTCATCGCCTTCGTCTCACAGGTCGCGACGAACGTGTTCGACGGCGACGAGACGGCGACATCCGTACTGGTCACGTGTCAGGGCATCGGCGCAGTCACCGCGGCGTTCACCCTCGGCGCGATGACGAAGCGCTGGGGAAGTTGGCAGCTGATGGCGGGTTCGGCGGCAGCGCTCTGTGTCGCGCTCGTGGCCTACGGGTTGGCACCCGTCTTCTGGACGGCCGCACTGGCGCTCGTGGTGGTCGGCCTCGCGTACGGCTACGCGTTCACCTCGTTCGCCGGGATCGCCCAGCGCGAGGCGCCGGACGAGATGCGCGGTCGGGTCCTCGCGGTCAACTCCTTCGTGCTCGGCATCTTGTTCCCGGTCGGCACCCTCGTGCAGGGAGCCATCGCCGATGCCACCTCCCTGCGTGCCGTGACCGCCGGATCGGGTGTCGTGCTGGCAGTGCTGCTGATCGTCCTTCGCCCGCGACCCGTGGCGCAACACACCTGACCGAACACACCCGATCGAACGAACTGACGAACAGACCCGGCCGATGGCCCAGGGCGGCAGGGCTCAGGGGTGGACGATGGTGGTCGGGTCGCAGTTGCTGCCACACACGGCCACGACCACTCGCTCACCACGTTCGGGCACGTAGGCGCCGGACCTCAGAGCGGCCAAGGCTGTCGCGCCGCCAGGCTCCGCGATCAGCCGAAGCTCGTCCCACAGCACGCGCTGGGCAGCGCGGATGTCGTCGTCGGTGACCACCACCGCTTGGTCGACGAAGTGGCGCACCACCGACCAGGCGACCGAGCCGAGGCGTCTGGCGCCGAGGGAATCGCTGGCCACGCCGCTCACCTCGACATCGAGGAGCTCACCGGCCTCCAGCGCCGCTGCGAGGCAGTTGCTGGTGACGGGCTCGACGCTCACGATCTTGCGCGTGTCGCGCACCCACGCAGCCTGACCCGCCGTGAACCCACCGCCACCGGTGGCCAACAGCAACGTGTCGTAGCTGTCGAGCTGATCGCCGAGCTCGGCTGCCATCGTGCCTTGGCCGGCCACGACGTCGACGTCTTCATAGGGATGAATCAGCAGCGCCCCGGTCTCGTACCGGTGGGCGTTCGCGGCCGCTTGAGCGTCGTCGTACAGCCCTTCGACCACGTGCACGGTGGCACCGAACGACACGATGCGGTCGCGTTTCATCGTCGGGCTGGTGGCCGGCACGAAGATCTCTGCCCGGTATCCGAGTCGGCGAGCGGCGTACGCGACCGCGGCGCCGTGGTTGCCGCCCGACGCCGCGACGAGGCCTGCTTCCGGCACCCCGGGGCCCGCCGCCGTGACGAGGATCTTGTTGAACGCACCGCGCGCCTTGAACGAGCCGGTGTATTGCAGCAGTTCGAGCTTCAAGGCCACGCCATGCGTGAGGCCCAACTCACCGGGGCGCGTGGAGATGATCGGCGTGCGCCGCAAGAACGGCGACAGCCGTGCCCGCGACGTCGCGATCATGTCGGGGGTGACGAGCGGCTCCGGCAGCAGCTGGGCGGGAAAGTCGGCGGGGTGCACGTCGGCGACACTATCGCTGGTGCTCGGTCGGGCAGGGCCGGTCGGGTCGCAACGGAGGGTCGGCGCCACACCGGCGACGCCGCATCCCCTCGGGTGAATTGCGAACCGCGATGTAGCGTGAGATCCATGTCCGACGCCACCCCTGGTACCACCCCTGTTGCCGGCACCCCGGTCGATGTGAAGCCCCGCAGCCGCGATGTCACCGACGGCATCCAGAAGGCTCCGGCCCGGGCGATGCTGCGCGCCGTGGGCATGACCGATGGTGATTGGGGCAAGCCGCAGATCGGGTTGGCCAATGCGTGGAACGAGGTCACCCCGTGCAACATGACGCTGCGCAAGCTCGCCCAGTGCGCGAAGGCCGGCATCGCCGAGGCCGGAGGTTTCGGCATGGAGTTCGGCACGATCACGGTCAGCGACGGGATCAGCATGGGCCACGAGGGAATGCGCGCCTCGCTCGTCAGCCGTGAGGTGATCTGCGACTCGGTCGAGACCGTGATCCACGCCGAGCGTCTCGACGGCTTCATCGGCCTGGCCGGTTGCGACAAGAGCATCCCTGCCATGCTCATGGCCGCTGCCCGGCTCGACCTCGCCAGCGTCTTCGTCTACAACGGGTCCACCATGCCCGGCCAGCACAACGGCAGAGTGCTCGACATCACGAGCGTGTTCGAGGCGGTCGGGGCGCGCGCCCTCGACAAGATCACCGATGAGGAACTCGCCGAGATCGAGCGCAACGCGTGCCCCGGCGAGGGTGCATGCGGGGGCATGTTCACGGCGAACACGATGAGCTCGATCGCCGAGGCGATCGGCATGTCGCTGCCCGGTACCGCGTCTCCGCCGGCCATCGACAGCCGTCGCGAGGACGACGCCCGCCGGGCCGGCGAGGCCGTGGTGAACCTGATCAGGCTCGGCATCACCCCGCGGATGATCATGACCAAGCCTGCGTTCGAGAACGCGATCGCGATCACATCGGCCCTCGGTGGCTCGACCAACGCGGTGCTGCATCTGCTCGCGTTGGCGAACGAAGCGGGTGTGGAGCTCGAACTGCAGGACTTCAATCGCATCGCGGCCAAGGTTCCCCACATCGCCGACATGACACCTGGCGGCAAGTTCCACATGAGCGATCTCGATCGTGTCGGCGGCGTGCCGATGGTGCTGAAGCATCTCCTCGACGCCGGACTGCTCCACGGTGACTGCCTCACGGTGACGGGCAAGACCATGGCCGAGAACCTGGCCGACATCGATCCGCCGGCCCCCGACGGCGTGGTGGTGCATCCACTCGATGCGCCGATCCACTCCGAGGGCGGCATCGTCATCCTCACCGGCTCGTTGGCGCCCCGAGGTGCGGTGGTGAAGGTTGCCGGTCTCACCCAGGAACAGAAGCAGTTCGAGGGTATCGCTCGTGTCTTCGACGGCGAGGATGGTGCGATGGCCGCCATCTTGTCGGGCTCGATCCAGCCGGGCACCGTTCTGGTCATCCGCTACGAAGGCCCGAAGGGTGGGCCGGGCATGCGCGAGATGCTGGCGATCACCGGTGCCCTGAAGGGCGCCGGACGAGGAGCCGATTGCGCGCTCATCACCGATGGTCGATTCAGCGGTGGCACGTGGGGCTTCTGTATCGGGCACGTGGCGCCCGAGGCTGCCGACGGTGGGCCGATCGCGTTCGTGCACGACGGCGACGTCATCCGCGTCGACACCCACTCGCTCACCCTCGACCTCGTGGTCGACGATGGCGAGATCGCCAGGCGACGCGCCTCGTGGCAACCCAACCCGCCTCGCTACACCAGCGGCGTGCTCGGCAAGTACGCCAAGCTCGTGCAGGGTGCCGAGACCGGAGCGATCACCAACACGCTGTAGGCGTCACCCGGACTGAGTGGAATCGGCGTGAATGCGTCAGCCGAGTGAGTTCTCGAGCACCCGGAGGCGTTCGCACGCGTTCAACAGCAGTCGGTACGTGATCTCCGGTTCTTCCTTCAGCAACGGGCGGAGCGTGATCGATGCGAGCGAGTAGGCGCGGACCGGCGTCCTGGCCGTCACCGTTGCCGAGCGCGGCGCCTGATCGAGCACCGCGAACTCACCGAAGTACTGGCTCGGACCGAGGGTCGCAACGATGTGGCCGCGCACCTGAACCTCGGCACCACCCTCGACGATGAGGTAGAAGCGACCTGTCAGATCGCCCTCGGAGACGATCGCCTCCCCCGGTTGGAAGCGATGCTCGCGGCACATGTCGGCGATCTGCTGCAGCTTGCGCTTCGTCAGGCCGGCGAAGAGTCCAACCGTTCCGAGCAGGTCGGCGAGCGCAGCAACGTCGGAGCTGATGCGACGGGTCTTGGTCATGATGGGTGCTCCTGGTGTGCCGGGCGGCGGATGGCGATTGCCGAAGCGTAGCCACTCCGGATCAACCGTCTCGGCGGCGAGCGACCACACCCACGACGGCGCGCCAACCGAGCAACAGTGCGCCGGTGACCAACGTGGCGACGATCACGAACGACGCTGCTGTGCCGCGGTCGAACACGGCACGCCGGAGCAGCATGCCGAGCACGACCGTGACCGCCCAGATGCCTGCACCGGTCGCCAGTGCCTCTGGCCGCTTCCACGCCCGGGTGGCACACCAACCGACGGCGAGCGCGATCAGGAACGGAGCGGCCACCTTCGCGGT
>JAYUSX010000320.1:0-9229 GCA_043755475.1 Actinomycetota bacterium | reverse complement strand
TCCGCCCCGATGACCGCCCTCGTCCTCGCCCACCTCGTGGTGGCCGTCGTCGTGCTCGCCTTCACGAGGGCGCGACCTGTGATCGGCGCGTTCGTCGGGGCGGAGTCATCATGTGGCGAGGAATGCGGAACTCATGCCGACCAGACTTCCCGGCGCACCGGTGAGGACGTTAGCCGTCGGACGCGAACGAGCCGGCCTCGCGGCCGGCTCGTTCTCACGCTCGTAACATTCGGTGCCGAAGCACCTCGGCGTTGCGGCTCCTCAGAGCGGCTTGCCGTGCTCCAAGGCATCGAGCTCGCGCTCGATCGCCAGCAGTTCTTCACGGCTTCCCTGCACCTTCGGGCCGGTGAACCACTTCTTGCCGCTGAACCGCCAGTAGGCCATCACCAGCACCGCACCGAGGATGATCAAGGGGCCGGTGAAGTTGAAGTTGTTGACCTTGAAGAAGGAGTTGCCTTCGCCGTCGTCGAGGAACTTGTTCTCGTCACCCCACGGCGTCCAGAACGGCCAGAACAACGGAGCGAAGAACAAGATGGTGATGAAGGCGATCCAGACGATGGCCGTCCAACCAACAATCTTGTGATGACCCTTGAGGTTCCACGGGCCCACTTGGAAATCGGGGTTGGTGAGACGGAGATAGATCGGGATCGCGTAGGCGATGTACAGGCCGATCACACAGATGCCCGTCATCGCGAAGAACGCCGTCGAGTAGCGGCCGGCGCCCGTGCCACGCACGTACAACGACGACGAGCCGACGATGGCCGACAGCGCCACACCGAGCCACACCGAGTTCGTCGGTGTGCGCGTCTTCGGGTTCACCTTGTGCCAGATCTTCGAACCAGGGAGTGCACCGTCACGACTGAATGCGTAGATCATCCGGCTGTTGGCTGTGACGGAGGCGAGCCCGCAGAAGAACTGACCCATGATCGCGATGAAGATCAACAGCTTCGCAGCACCCGTGCCGACTGCGCTCGAGATCAGCCGCGGCCCGGCGTTCACGAGGAACGGGTCGTTGGCGCTGCCGAAGACGATCGCGCCGTACAGCCCGTCCGGGTCGTCCTTCTTGGGCAGTGCAGCGATCATCGCCAGGTTCATCACGAGACCGGCGATTGCCGAGATGTAGATCGCTCGGACGATGGCCTTCGGGGCCTCGGTGCGAGCACCCTTGGTCTCCTCACTGACATGGGCAGATGCGTCGAAGCCGGTGATCGTGTACTGAGCGAGCAGCAGGCCGAGTGCGAACAGGTAGATCGACACGAAGGCACCGCCGGTCCAACCGGTGAGCCCGGGAGGCGCTGCATCGAACGCACCCCCGATCCCACGCTTGTTGCTCGGTGCGATGAACAGCACGGCGGCGATGATCACGACGCCCACGACGTGCCACCACACGCTGATGTCACCGAAGATCTTCACCAGGTTGATGCTGAAGGTGTTCAGCAGGCCGTGGATGATCAACACGACGAGGAAGATGATGAACACCGAACCGACCGTGAGTTTGAAGCCGTCGTCGAACAATCGGATGAAGTAGGCGATGAAGACGGCGAGCGCATAGTCCACGCTCGCGATCACGCCGATCTGGCCGATGAGGTTGAAGTACCCCGTGAACCACGACCACCTTGCCGCATTCTTCTTGGCGAGCTTCGCCGACCAGTAGTACAGGCCGCCTGCCGTCGGGTACGCGGAGCAGATCTCGCCCATCGCCATACCGACCAGGAGAGCGAAGGCGCCCACGATGATCCAGCCGATCGTGATCACCCGCGGTCCGCTGGTGACCATGCCGAGCCAGAAACTCGTCATGCCTCCGGCCAGGATCGAGATGATCGAGAAGCTGATCGCAAAGTTGCTGAACGTGCTCATGCCGCGATGCAACTCTTGGGCATACCCCAATGTGTGCAGATGGTCGCGATCTTCGTCGATGGTCGACATGCAGGACCTCCCAGTTGGCTCAGTGCGATCCCCACGATCGCTTTGGTCCGAGCGGGCGATGTTCTAGCACGGTTTCGAAGGGCGCCTTGACGGTCCTCGACGCGAGCTCCTCGCGGCGCTCAGGTACTCAGCGAGAGGCGACGAACCAGTCGACGAGCCGGTCCGAGTGTTCGTGGCTCAGCGCGACGTTGGCGCGTGTTTCGTCCATCAACTGCTCGGCCGACGAACCGATGCGAGCCAGCTCGGCCGCGCCGGGGCCAGCCGACCAACGGGACAGGATCGCCTCGTGCACCTCGGGGTGGAACTGCGTGCAGAAGCTGTTGCCGAGCTGCCACGCCTGGGGGCCGACCGCGCTGCGGGCCAACTCGGTGGCCCCCGGCGGAGCGGTGACCACGTCGTAGTGCCACTGCATCCACGGGCCCTCGGCGATCACCTCCGGGACATCGCTCACCACGTCGTACCACCCGATCTCCGGGGTTCGGGCACGCTCGACGGTGCCCCCGAGTGCCCAGGACATCGACTGGATGCCGAAACAGATGCCGAACTGAGGCACCCGACGCTCGTGTGCCTGGCGGATGAGTGCCGCCTCGGCGGCCACGTTGTGGGCGATCTCCGGCCAGTACACGCTCCACTCGCTCCCGAGCAGCACGACGAGGTCGTGACCGTCGAGCTCGGGCCACTCCTGAGGATGCTCGCGGAAGCACTCCGTGAAGGAGTACCCGTGGAAACGGAACCGCTCGCCGACGAACCCGGCGTCGGCGTCGTTCTGGTTGGCGATCAGCAGCGCTCGCATGCGCTCACGGTATCCGGCGCCCTCAGGCGCCGGTCGCGATGAAGACGTTCTTCAGTTCGGTGTAGTGGTCGAGCACCGTCATCGAGTGTTCGCGCCCGAGTCCGCTCTGCTTGAACCCACCGAACGGCGTGGAGTAGCGCACGGAGCTGTTCGAGTTGACGCTGATCGAGCCCGCCTCCATCGCCCGCACCATCCGCAGGGCACGCGAACCATCACGCGTCCACACCGAACCCGAGAGGCCATAGACGCTGTCGTTGCAGATTCGGATCGCGTCTGCCTCGTCGTCGAACGGGATGACGACGGCCACCGGTCCGAACACCTCGTCGCGGCAGATGGTCGCCGAGTTGTCCGGGCTCGTCGCGATCATGATCGGGTGCCAGTAGCCGGGTCCCTCGGGCACGCTGCCCGTGTACACCGTCTCGAGCCCGTCGGTGTAACGCCGAACCCGTTCGAGGTGCTCTGCGGTGACGAGCGGCCCCATCGCCGTGTTCGGCGACGTCGGGTCGCCGACGGTGAAGTGACTCGAGGCGTCGATGAACCGTTCGAGGAACCGATCGAACACCGAGCGTTCGACGAGCACCCTGCTGCGCGCACAGCAGTCCTGGCCCGAGTTGTCGAACACCGCGCCCGGCGCTGCGGCGGCCGCAGCTTCGATGTCGGCATCGGCGAACACGATGTTCGCGCTCTTGCCGCCGAGCTCGAGGGTCAGACGCTTCACGTGATCGGCACATCCCGCCATGATCCGCTTGCCGACCGACGTCGAACCCGTGAAGGCGACCTTTCGCACCGTCGGATGTTCCACCAATCGCCAACCCACCTCGGGACCGGTGCCCACCACCACGTTCAGCACGCCCTCGGGAATCCCGGCCTCGAGCGCCAACTCACCGAGTCGCATGGCAGTCAGCGGAGTGATCTCCGCCGGCTTGAGCACCGCGGTGTTCCCTGCGGCCAAGGCGGGACCGATCTTCCACGAGGCCATCAGGACCGGGAAGTTCCAAGGGGTGATGAGGCCCACCACGCCGAGAGGCTCGTGGAAGGTCATGTCCACCCCGCCTGCAACCGGGATCGTGGACCCCGTGTGCTTGTCGATGGCGCCTGCGAAATAGTGGATCACGTCGGCGGCTGCGTTCGCACACCACGTGCTGTTGCCCATCGGCATTCCCATGTTCGCCGTCTCGAGCGCAGCCAGTTCGTCGGCATGGGCGGCGATGGTGTCGGCGAACCGGCGCATCGACCGCGCTCTGTCGGCGGGAGCCAGGGCACGCCATCCTGGTCCGGCAGCAGCGGCTCGTTCGATCGCCGCGTCGGCGTCGGCCCGCGTGGCGAGCGTCAGCTCGCGCACCGGCTCCTCCGTCGCCGGGTTCCTCAGGATGATGGTGTGAGCGTGGTCGCGCAGATCGGGCACACCGCGAGTCTGTCAGGCCGGACGCGACGTCCCGGCTACCCGATCGAACCCGCAAATCGGTGCAGACGATGGCCACCGCGAGTCGAGGCGTCGTCGACCGGCGGTCCACGGGGCAGAATGGACATCGTGGCTGCGCATGTGCTCATCGTTGGTCGGCTGAGTCCCGAATCGAAAGGCGTGCGCGGCGAGAGTTTCGCGGCAGGGCAGACGTACTTCCGGGCCGTCGAGCGTGCGGGCGGGGTGCCGTTGATGATGCCACCGATCCCGAACCTTCACGACCGTCTGCCCGAGCTGATCAGCCGCTTCGACGCAGTGGTGCTGCACGGTGGCGGCGACGTCGACCCGCGACGGTACGGCCAGGAGCCGAACGCCGAGCAGCTGTATGGCATCGTGTCCGACCACGACGAGGTGGAGATCGACGTCGTGCGCCACACGCTCGCCGCGGACAAGCCGATGCTCGCGATCTGCCGGGGGATGCAGATCCTCAACGTCGCCCTCGGCGGCGATCTGGTCCAGCACATCGGCTCCGACGACCACTGGTTCGCCAAGCATCCTGTGAGCGTCGATGCTTCGAGCCGCCTGGCCGCAGCGCTTCGCACCGAACGGCCCTCCGAGTGCCACAGCGTGCACCACCAATCGATCGGACGGCTGGGCAGCGGTCTGCGCCTCGTCGCCTCCGCCGACGACGGCATGCCAGAAGCGATGGAGGTCGACGCGGCCACGTGGACGGTTGCGGTGCAATGGCACCCGGAGGACACCGCTGCCACCGACCCGCAACAGCAGTCGCTGTTCGACGCACTGCTCCGACAGACGGCCGCAAAGTGACCGGCATGTCGACCCATCAGGCGACCCATCCGCCGCTGATCGGGATCTGCGGTCGCGTCTTGTCCTTCTCCGACGAAGGGCGTCGCGATGCGTTCTCGAGCAGCCAGCCGTACAGCCGCGCCGTCGCGAAGTCGGGTGGGCTTCCCGTCCTGCTGCCCCCGCTCCCCACAGCGCCACGAATGGTCGACACGTATCTCGACCGACTCGGCGGCCTGCTGCTGCCCGGCGGCGGTGACGTGGAACCACATCGTTACGGCCAGCAGCCCACGACCGACGCGCTCTACGGGATGGTTGGCTTGCACGACGAGTTCGATCTCGCCCTCGTGCACGCCGCGATCGAACGCGACCTGCCCGTGCTGGCGATCTGCCGCGGGATGCAGGTCCTCAACGTCGCCATGGGCGGCACCCTGGTGCAGGATCTCGATGGTGGCGGCCACTGGATGTGCGAGCACAGCGTGCGCATCGACGCAGCGTCACACCTCGCGGCTGCAGTAGGGGTCGACGAGCTCCGTCACTGCTACTCGGTGCACCACCAGGGCCTCGATCGTCTGGGCTCCGACCTCAGGCCGGTCGCCCACGATCCGGACGGCCTGATCGAGGCAGTCGAACACACGGCTGCATCGTGGGTGATCGGCGTGCAGTGGCATCCTGAGGACACCACGAGCGTCGAGACCCCGCAGCAAGCGCTGTTCGACGAGTTCGTTCGTCGTGCTGGCGCACACGGCAGCTGACTCGCCCTGATCCACTGACTCGCCCTGATCCACGACGCGCGCCACCGGCGCGAATGCTGCTCTGTGTCAGGGCTGGAGGAGACCGCTGGCCCCGTCGCCGATCATCGTTGCGTGCTCAGCGGCAGAGATGATCCACCCCGGGGCCACGCCCACGAACAGCGTGAAGCCGACGGCGAGGACGATCGCGATGGTGGTCGACACGGGCAGGCGCACGCGTTCCCGAGCATCGTCACCGGCCTCGGGCTCGGTGATCCACATGCTGATCATGATCCGCAGATACAAGAACGCTGCGATCACCGACGCGAGCATGGCGATGACGGCGATGGCGATGCTCTTTTCGTCGACCGCGGCCTTGATCACTCCGAACTTGGCGATGAAGCCCGACGTGAACGGCACACCTGCCTGCGCGAGCAACAACACGGTCATCCCGAGAGCGAGCGCCGGCCGATTGCGGCCCAGACCACGAAACGCACCGATGTCGGTCTGGGAGTCGCCTGTGCGTCCGACGACGGTGACGATCGCGAATGTGCCCAGCACCAGCACCGAGTAGAGCAGCAGATACAACAGGGCCGACGAGATTCCCTGGCCCGGATCGGCTTCACCGGCGGTGTGGCCGGCGGCTTCGACGCCCACGAGGATGAACCCGGCGTGGCTGATCGACGAATACGCCAGCATCCGCTTCACGTTGTTCTGCACCACTGCGAGGATCGAGCCGACAACGAGTGTCGCCACGGCGATCACCCAGATCACCGGACGCCAATCGTCGCGCCAGTTCGGCAACGCCTGGGTGAGCACGCGCAGCATCGCGGCAAATGCCCCGACCTTGCCCGCCGACGCCATGAACGCGGTCACCGGGGTTGGAGCGCCCTGGTAGACGTCGGGTGTCCAGAAGTGGAACGGAACCGCCGACACCTTGAAGGCCAGCCCGATCAGCAGCAGTGCGACACCGGCGAGCACCAGTGCGTCGTTGCGTTCGGTGGGCACGACGTCGGTGATCGCAGCGACGATGTCGTCGTAGCGCGTGTGCCCGGTCGCGCCATAGATCAACGCGATGCCGTAGAGGAAGAAGGCCGACGAGAACCCACCGAGTACGAAGTACTTGATGCCGGCTTCCTGACTCTCCAACCGTCGGCGATGGCTGGCCGCCAACACGTAGAACGAGATCGACAGCACCTCCAGGCCGAGGAACAGCACGATCAGGTCGTTGGCCATCGCCATCGTGACACCGCCGACGGCGGCGGTGAGGTACAGCGCGTACACCTCGGGGCCGTCCATCCGTTCACGGCGCAGGTAGTCGTCGGTGACCAGGGTGGCGAGCAGCACGGCGACGGCGATCGCGATGGTGGCGAACATCGAGAAGGCATCGAGCACGATCGCCCCGCCGACCAGTGTGCGGGCCCCCTGATCGGTGACGTCGTCCCACAAGACGAAACCCATCACCATGGTGGCGCCGGCCGCAGTTGCGGTCAGCCCTGCGTACAGACCGCGCGGCCAACGCGGCGTGAGTGATCCGACCACGAGCAGCACCAGCGCAGCGCCCAGCAGGATCAGCAGCGGGGCGAGGTCGAACCAGGAGATCGGCGGACCGACGAGCGAGTCGGCGTTCACGGCTGCGCCTCCGCTTCTGCTGCAGTATCGCCGGCTGGAGTGTGGTGTGCGTCGACCTCGATCGGTGCCGGGATAGACGGCTCTTCGTAGCCGGTGTGCTCACTCACGTGGGAGATCAACGCTTTCACGCTCGGCTCGATCCGGTCGAGCATCGGCTTCGGATACACGCCCGTGAACACGATGAGACCGATGAACGGCAACAGCACCGCGGCTTCCTTCGCGCGCAATTCGGGGAACGAACGATTGGCCTCGTCGGGCTCGCCATGGAACACCCGCTGGTAGGCCCACAGCATGTACAGCGCAGCCAGGATGACCCCGGTTGCTGCGACGACCGTCCACCAGCGGGCCGTGAGGAACGACCCGATGAGGATCAGGTACTCACCGACGAATCCGTTGAGACCCGGCACGCCGATCGACGACAACATCACGATCATGAAGGCTGCGGCGAAGATGGGAGCGACCTTCTGCAAGCCCTTCAACTCCGAGATCTGACGGGTGTGACGACGTTCGTAGATCATGCCGACCAAGAGGAACAGGGCACCGGTGCTGAGACCGTGGTTGATCATCTGCATCGTCGCGCCGGTGATCGCCTGAGACGTGAAGGCGAAGATGCCGAGCACGATGAACCCCAAGTGCGCCACCGACGAGTAGGCGACCAGTCGTTTGAGGTCCTTCTGCATCGTCGCCGCGATGGCGCCGTAGATGATGCCGATCACCGCCAACGTGAGGAAGATCGGTCGCCCCCACCGCGCAGCCTCGGGGAAGAGGAACACTCCGAACCGCAAGAGCCCGTACGTACCGAGCTTGAGCATCACACCGGCGAGGATCACCGAACCCCCGGTGGGCGCCTGCGTGTGTGCGTCGGGCAACCAGGTGTGCAACGGGAACATCGGCACCTTGATCGCGAATGCGATCGCGATCGCGAAGAACAACCACCGACCGGTCGACGTCGCGAAATCGGCCTTCTCTGCCAGCTCGACGAGGTCGAAGGTCAGCTTGCCGACCCCGTTCGACTTGGCCAGGAAGGCGGTTGCGACGATGCCCACGAGCATGAAGGCCGAGCCGACCATCGTGTAGAGGAAGAACTTCGTGGCCGCATACACGCGACCCTCGTACCCCCATCCACCGATCAGGAAGTACATCGGCACCAGCACGATCTCGAAGAAGATGAAGAACAGGAACAGGTCGAGGCTGAGGAAGCTGCCCATCATCCCTGCCTCGAGCAGCAACAACCACGCGAGGTATCGCTTGTGATCGTGGTGCGGATCGGTGCCCACGATCACCAGGGGGAACAACACGCCGGTGAGAACCACGAGGAACAGCGAGATGCCGTCGACGCCCAGGTGCCAGGAGATCCCCCACGGCTTGATCCACGCGTGCTTGCTGACGAACTGGAAGCCACCGTCGGCCGACTCGAAGGTGGAGAGCAACCACACGGTGAGCGCACCGGTGAACACGCTCGACAGGATCGCGACGAGCTTGATCCACTCAGGTCGCCGTTGGGACAAGAGGGCGACGGCGAGCGCGCCGACAGCGGGCACGACCACCAGCGAGGTGAGGATCGGGTACGACATCAGAGGATCCCCCGAACCACGACGAACCACAGCAGCATCAACACGACGCCGACACCCAGTGCCGAGGCGTACTGACGAACGAAACCGCTCTGGGTCTTGCGGGCTTGGCCGGCTGCACCGCGCACCGCGGTTGCGACGCCGTTGACCGCGCCATCGATCACCTTGGCGTCGAACCAGGCGATGCCGTCGAATCCCTTGCGACCGGGGCCACCCATGAAGGAACTGACGCCCTTGTCGTAGTTCCACGCCTGCTCGAGCAGCTTGGGCTCGATCGGCGCGATCTTCTTCTTGCTGTAGACCATGACGGAAGCGGCGATGCCCAGCGCGGCGACCACAACCGCGAGCGCGAGCAGCACGTACTTGTTGT
>JAYUSX010000319.1:0-9242 GCA_043755475.1 Actinomycetota bacterium | reverse complement strand
GTTCGCCTTCTGGAACGACGGCGAACACAAGGCGTTCGACCTGCGCGGCGACCTCGCCAAGGCACAGTGCCCGGTGCTCGTGCTCGGTGGCGAACACGATCCCGTGTGCCCGATCGTCGGCTCCGAGGAGATCGCAGCGCACCTGCCCGCCCAGCATGTGCGGTTCGAGCGTTTCGCCCACAGCGGCCACGGTGTGTTCCGCGACGAAGCCGAGCGGGCGTACGCGATCCTCCGCGACTTCGTCACGACCTGAACCATTGCGATGAGAGATGAGTGCCGCTCCGGCACTCATCTCTCATCGCGGTGGCTCGACGACTGACCGCGATGAGAGATGGTGGCGGCAGGGCCACTCATCTCTCATCGCGAGGGGTTAGATGTGGTCGAGGGCTTGTTCGAGGTCGGCGACGAGGTCGGTGGCCGATTCGATGCCGACGCTCAGACGCACGAGCGAGTCGGGCACCTGCAGGGGAGAGCCTGCGGCCGACGCATGCGTCATCTGGCCGGGGTGCTCGATCAGGCTCTCGACGGCCCCGAGGGATTCCGCGAGCGTGAACACCTGGGTGTGCCTCACCACCTCGAGGGCAGCATGGAGGCCGCCCTTCAAGGTGAAGCTCACCATGCCACCGAAGTCGCGCATCTGCTTGGCCGCGGCGGCGTGGCCCGGGTGGTCGGGCAACTGCGGGTACAGCACCCGCTCGATGGCCGGGTGCCCGAGCAGCATGTCGACGACCGCTCGTGCGTTCGAGCAGTGCCGGTCCATGCGCACACCGAGCGTCTTCACGCCGCGAAGAACCAGATAGCAGTCGAAGGGAGCGGGCACCGCGCCGGCCGCGTTCTGGGTGAAGCGGATCCTGTCGGCAAGTTCGTCGTCGTCGAGCGCGAGGAACCCGCCGAGCACGTCGCTGTGGCCGCCCAGGTACTTGGTGGCCGAGTGCACCACCACGTCGGCGCCGAGCGCGAGCGGAGTCTGCAGGAACGGCGTGGCGAAGGTGTTGTCGACCACGACGATCGCTCCGTGGGCATGGGCGACCGCAGCCACCGCCTCGATGTCGACACAGGTGAGCAGCGGATTGGTGGGCGTCTCGAGCCACACCATGCGGGTGTCGGCCGGCCAGTACGCCGACAACGAATCGACGTCCGTGAGATCGACGGCGGTCCACGCGACCCCGAGCGGGCCCCACACCTTGGAGATCAGCCGGAACGTGCCGCCATACGCGTCGTTGCCGAGCAGCACTCGGTCACCCGGCGACAACAGACGCAGCACGTTGTCCTCTGCCGCCAGCCCGGACGCGAATGCGAGGCCGTGGCGGGCGCCCTCGAGCGACGCGACGCACGCCTCGAGCGCGGCGCGCGTGGGGTTGCCGCTGCGTGAGTACTCGAATCCCTTGTGGTTGCCCACGCCGTCCTGGGCGAAGGTGGTCGACAGCGTGATCGGCACCACCACCGCACCCGATGCGGCATCGGGATCCTGACCGACGTGGACGGCGCGGGTCTCGAAACCCCAGCCCTGCTGCTGCTCCTGGTCACCCATGGGTTGCTCCTTCATGGGTGGCTGCCGCAATCACTTCGAAGTACGACAGGAGATCGGTGCGTGTGAGCACGCTCAACGGTCGACCGCCGGACAGCACCAGCAATGCCGGCGAGCTGTCGAGCATGTCGACGGCGAGCGACATCTTCTGGCCGACGCCGATGGTGGGCAGCTTGGGGCCCATCACGTGCTCGACCGGCATGCTCATCACCGTCGGATCGCGATAGACGGCCTCCATCAACTCGAGCTCGTCGACCGAGCCCGACACCTCGGCTGCGGCGAACGGCGGCGTGTTCTTGCACACCGGCAGCTGGCTGATGCCGTTGGTGCGCATCACCTCGATCGCATCGCGCACCGTGTGCGACGGATTCACGTACAGCAGCGCAGGTGTGGAGCCGCGGGCGTCGAGCACCGCAGCGACGCACTCCTCGCACTCCCGGACGAAGCCGAAGTTCGCCATCCAGTCGTCGTTGAACACCTTCGACAGGTACCCGCGTCCGGAGTCGGGGTTGAACACCACGACGATGTCGTCAGGACCTGCTGCCTTGGCGACCTCGATCGCTGCTGCGACGGCCATGCCACCCGAACCGCCGATGAGAATGCCTTCTTCCTTGCTGACCTGGCGTGCGGTCAGAAAGCTCCGTTCGTCGGTGATGGGGATGATGCCGTCGTACAGCTCGGGCGCCCATGCTGCAGGGAAGAAGTCCTCGCCCACACCCTCGACCAGATATGGACGCCCACTGCCGCCCGAGAACACCGAGGCGTCGGGGTCGGCGGCGATGATCTTGATGTTCGGGTTCTGCTCCTTGAGATAGCGAGCCGTGCCCGTGATGGTTCCGCACGTGCCCGCTCCGGCGACGAAGTGGGTGATGCGACCGCCGGTCTGGCGCCAGATCTCGGGGCCGGTGGTCGCATAGTGCGATGCGGGGTTGTGCGGATTCGCGTACTGATTGGGACGGAACGCGTTCAGTTCGTGCGTGAGGCGTTCGGCCACCTTGTAGTAGCTCTGCGGGTCCTCGGGCGGCACGGCCACCGGGCACACCACCACCTCGGCACCGTAGGCCCGCAGGAACTGCACCTTCTCGGGCGCGACCTTGTCGGTCATCACGAACACGCACTTGTAGCCACGCTGGGCGGCCACGATGGCCAGGCCCACGCCGGTGTTGCCGCTGGTGGGCTCGACGATCGTGCCCCCGGGTTGCAGTAGGCCCTCGCGTTCGGCGGCGAGGATCATCTCCAGCGCCGGCCGGTCCTTGGCCGAGCCACCGGGATTCGTGGTCTCCATCTTCATCGCCAACACCGAGCGGATGCCGTGGATCTCGCTGATCCGCTTCATCCGCACCAGCGGTGTGTTGCCGATCAGATCGATCACGCTCTCGGCGATCTGCGTGCCGTGCAGTCGGGAATCGGTTGCGTCGTCGCCCCAAGCCATGCGGTCGAGGGTAGTCCGCCCCGGATCGGTCGTGAACGGGGTCTGCGGACGGCGCATGTCACTCCATGGACGGGAATGTTCAGCGAGGGTCGCGGCCGGTGGTCTCGATCGCAGTCGTCTCGATGCTCGAGTAGGGGAGCTTGGCGAAGAACCGGTCGGCATTTCGGGCGAGCACTTTTACCGCGCTGTAGTTCGCCGTGCCACCGATGGCTGCGCCGATGCCGAGCGGGAGGGCGGTGCCCAACGCGATCGCACCTCGCTTCGCGCCATAGCGGCGAAGCAGCTTGTTGCGGAGCAGCCCATTGATCGCCCGTAACGTTGCCAGCGGCACTCGCGAGTTCGGTTGTTCGAGCTCGAGGCCCAACTGCTTCGCAGCGGAGGTGAACCCTTCGCGAGCGCTGCTGCCGAAGATGAGCACGGCGAGCACCCACGCGCGACGCTCGTCGAGGGTCGGTGCCTGTCGCCCGTGGAGTGCGGCCATCGTGAGGATCAGATCGCCCGACCGTGCCGTGAACCACCCGAGTTCGGCCACCGCGGCAGCCATCGACGCCGCCGTGCCCACCGCGGGAGCAGCAGCGGCGGCGCCGGTGGCGGCACCGACTGCAGCGAGCTCGCGAGCGAATGTGTCGGTGAGGGCCTTCACCTTCTGCGGCTTCACCGATCCGGGGAGCTGTGCGGCGCGTTCGACCGCCGCGTCCCACCGCGCTTCGGTCGCTTTGTCGATCCCTGCCATCAAGGCGTCGCCGACCACGCTCGCATCGAGCGTCGCCACTCGCTCCGTGAGCCATCGGTTCGCCCGATCCCTGGCCTCGCGGGCGCCGCTGCTGATGGTGCGCGCCATCACCATGTTGTAGCCGCTCCGGCAACCGTTGCTTGGTCGCGCCGAGCGTGAGCGGGCCCGGGTCGTGCGCTACGGATGGCGTGCCATCGAATCAGCGACCTGTTGGCCTGGGCGGTCCTGTGATCTGAGCCCGTCGATCACGCCGACGCGATCGTCGTCGGATCGGTTCTGACTGAGCTTGCGCTTGGCCTCGACGCGGTCGACGTGCAACTCGATCCCGACAATCCCCTTGGCGAGCGCTGCGATGTAGTCGGCGGGAGCGTCGCCGGACGACCACGGCCGAGGCATCGAGGCTTCGTTGACATCGGTGAGGTCGTCGATCTGACGCCGCACCCAGGCGGGATCGTCGTGCGTTTCGAGCCGCCCGTGCAGGTGGACGACCTCGTAGTTCCAGGTCGGAACCACCTTGCCGTGGACGCGCTTGGACGGGTACCACGTCGGCGACACATAGGCATCCGACACTTGGACGATCAACAGCGCATCGCACGGCGCGTTGCGCCAGATCGTGTTCGGTCGGGCGACGTGTGCACGCACCGAACCGATCGAGTCGTCCACGACGAACGGCAACGGTGTCGCTTCCAGTCCACCGTCGATGGAGCACACGAGATGCCCGAAGCCGGCCCGCCGTACGAGGGCGAGGATGACCTCGTGACCGGTCTCCGCGAAGTCGCGTGGCAGGTACATGAGCCCGACCCTACCGCGCCGATTCCGTCTCGCCGGGGCCCACCGAGATGGCGTTGGCGCGCCACGCCGCGGTGTGGTGCTCATCGGCTGAGGTGCCACTCACCCGACGCGAGTTGGTCGGTGGTGATGGTGAGCGTCGGGACGCCGGGGAGGGCGTAGTAGTCGAGCGTCAACGTGACGCTCACCGGGTTCACCTCTTGGATGCACACCACCTGCTCCTCCCCGGTCGCGCCGCTGCGGAGCGTCCAGCGCTCGGCCAGCGCGGCGAGTCCCTCGGTGAGGATCTGTGCCTCGGCCGACTCGCGGCTCTCGTGGCGGCCGAGCACGGCGCCGAACACCGCAAGCGCGAGCCAGTGCGCGTCTCGCTCGACGACATGGCCGCACAGCTCGTCGTCCTCCGGTCGGCGCACTTCTGTCACCTCGCTCGCATGCACGTGACGAGCATGGCACTCGGACCCCGCCGATCGAGCCTGAGATTCCGCGACGCGACGCAGCACCACCAATGCGGACCCCCATGGCATCCCGCACCGCCCGGTGCCCGCACCAGCGAGCCCGGAGGGACGCCGTCCCGGCCAGCCGAAGGCGGGGGGATCGGTGGCACACCCCGGCGGTACGGTGGCAGCCTGATGAGTGTTCGTCCCACCCCGGAACAGGTGCTGTTGCTGGCACCCGATCGAGCTGCGGCCGCAGCGGCTGCCACCGCGGCCGACCCCGGTTCGTGGTCGGCCGCCGGGTGCGACGACGACGCGGTGTGGGGTCAGTACATCGCCACGTCGGCCGAGCCGTACGAGGTGGCCGTCGACCTCGGCGGTCCCGCCTTCCGGTGCACCTGCCCAAGTCGCAAGGTGCCTTGCAAGCACTGCTTGGGACTGTTGCTCATGCATGCCCAGCAGCACGTCGTGCCCGCCAAGCGGCTGCCGTTCGCGCAGCAGTGGATGCAGCGTCGCGATCGGCACCCGACGGTTCATCGTGCCGATGTGGTGCCCGACGTCCAGGGCGCCGGCGACGACGAGGTGGGCGTGGAGGGCGATGCCGCCGGGGTGCGCACGGGGGTGCGCGGCGGGGGAGCCGACCCGCAACGAGAGCAACGCCGGCTCGACCGGGCCGAGCGCATGCGGGCGGGTCTGATGGAGCTCGACCGGTGGTTGGCCGACCGTGTGCGCACCGGCCTCGCCGCCCCGGCGCTCGCCGAAGCCGACACGTGGGACCGCATGGCCGCTCGGCTGGTCGACGCTCAGTGCGGCGGCCTTGCCAATCGGGTGAAGCGGGTGGCCACCCGCATCGGTCAGCACGCTCGCTGGCACGAGGACGTGCTCGAGGAGATGGCGGTGCTGCACGCCCTCGCGCAGGGCGCGCTGCGCACCTCGACACTGCCGATCGAGCTCGCCGATGGCGTGCACGCAGCATCGGGCCTCACGATCAGCAAGGGCGACGTGCTTTCCGGCGTGCCGTCCACCGCCCGTTGGACCGTGCTGGGCGAGAGCCGCGTGCGCGAAGACAAGATCACCGTGCAGCGCACCTGGCTGGCCAGCCAGGGTCCCACCGAGCACGGCGGATCGACCACGACCTGGGCCATGCTGCTGGCGTTCGGGGCGTTCGGCAACGAGGTCACGACCGAGTACGACGTGGCCACCCAGTTCCTGGCAGACGTGCACTGGTACCCAGGAGCCGTTGCGCTCCGCGCCCTCGTCGGCCGGGTGCACGACGAACCCCAGCGAGCCGCGGCCGCCCCGCTGCCCGGCACCGTCGTCGACGCCGTGAGTGCGGCCGGTTGGGCGATGGCCTCCGAGCCGTGGCTCGAGCGGTATCCCGTGCTCGTGCGGGTCGTGCCGCTGCCGGTGGGCAACGGACGCTGGACGCTCGCCGACGCCACCGGAGCGATGCCTGTCGTGCCCGGGTTCTGGCGTCTCGCCGAGTTGGTCGCGATCAGCGGTGGTCGCCCGATCGTGGTGATGGGCGAGTTGAGCGCCGACGGCGTCCTGCCGCTCACGGTGTGGGCCGATGGTGGTCTGGTGCTGCTGTGAGCGACCTCCTCCACCACCATCCCCACGCCACCGATGACGGCTCGGCACACCCGTCCACCTCGCCGGCCGCGGCGGCGTCGCTCGCCACGTCGCTCGCCACGTCGGCCACCGACGAGTGGGCGGCCCTGGTAGGTGCCGCCGTGCTGGGCACCGACCGCCGGCCAGCACCCCACCCGCTGCCCGGCTGGGACACCTGGGCGCGAGCGAGCGACCCGGCGGTCGCGCTGCTCGATCGGGCCGCTGCCGTGGTCGTCGCTCGACGCGCTGGTGCGTGCCCGCAGCCATCGTCACGCGTGGTGCTGCCGGCAGCGCCGCCCGACACCCGCCCGCCCTGCCCCGCGGCCTGCGCGGTTCGGTTGGCCCGCATCCTGTCGGGCGAGCACGACCTGCTGCTGCCCGAGTGGTTCGAGCGCTGCGAATCATCGGGTGTGCAGCTGCCCTGGATGTCGTTGCCGGCTCTCCTGCTGAAGGGACGCCGTGATCCGGCGCTCGACGCCACCGTGCGCAGGCTCGCGGCAGGTCGGGCCTCGTGGCTGGCCGAGGTGGTTCCCGAGTTGGGAGTGAAGGTGGCAGGCTCGTCCCCCTCGGCGACATCGCCACCGTTCGCCGTCCCCCCGCGGCCACCCGACAGTGGGGCGGTCGTCACCGGCATCCTCAACGTGTTCTACGACCGAATGGCCACGTGGGCGACCGCGCCCGAGATGCGCCTCGCTGCTGCAGCGATCGATCCGGTGTGGCTGCCGTCGCTGGTGGTCGAGCTCGGGCGCATCGGCTTCGATCCCGCGGTCGAGCGCACCCGTCGTGAGGTGCTCGCACTCGCTGAGTTCCGCCACGAGATGCACCGCGAGTTCGACAATCTCCACCGTCTCCCCCTGGCGAGCGACATCGCCGACGCCGACGCCGCCGCCGAATCCCCGCTCGCACATCTCTCCGACCGAACCTCCTCACCTGGTGGCCCGACATGACCGAACTGCACTCGCCACTTCCTGACACGTCCGGGTCCGCCCCGCCGATCACGCCGGCCGTCGACGGCGGGGTGATCCGCGCCCACGCCGAGCAGGCATACGCCCACGAGCTCGCTGCGCTTGCACGCACCGATGATCGGCCTCGCCCGCACCGCTGGCGTCTGTCACCCTGGGCGGTGGTCACCTATCTGATGGGCGGCACGCTCGCCGACGGCTCCGTGGTCATCCCGAAGTACATCGGCCCGCGGCGCCTGATGGAGACGGCCGTGGCCACCCTCGCCACCGATCGCGCCCTGCTGCTGATCGGCCTCCCCGGCACGGCGAAGACCTGGGTGAGCGAACATCTGGCTGCGGCCATCAGCGGCAACTCAACGCTGCTCGTGCAAGGCACCGCCGGCACCGCCGAGGAAGCCGTGCGCTACGGCTGGAACTATGCCCGGCTGCTGGCCGAGGGACCGTCGGCCGGTGCGCTCGTGCCGTCGCCGGTGTTCCGAGCGCTCGAGCAGGGTTCGATCGTGCGCATCGAGGAACTCACCCGTCTGCCCAGCGAGGTGCAGGATGCACTGATCACGGTGCTCAGCGAAAAGACGCTTCCCATCCCCGAGCTCGGCAGCGAGATGCAGGCACGGCAGGGCTTCAACCTCATCGCCACGGCCAACGACCGCGATCGCGGTGTGAACGAGCTGTCCAGCGCGCTCCGACGCCGGTTCAACACCGTCAAGCTGCCGACCCCCGCGACGGCCGAGGAAGAGGTGCGCATCGTCAGCCAGCGCGTGGCCGAGCTCGGTGCGGCACTCTCGTTGCCGCCGACGGCAGCACCTGCCGACGAGATCCGCCGCGTGGTCACCGTCTTCCGCGAGCTGCGCCACGGTCAGAGCGAGGACGGCCGCATCAAGTACAAGACACCGTCGGGCACGATGAGCACCGCCGAGGCGATCTCGGTGATCGTGCAGTCGATGTCGATGGCCGTGCACCTCGGCAATGGTCGGGTGAGCTTCGACGACCTGCTCGGCGGGATCGAGGCGAGCGTCGTTCGCGACCCGGTGCACGACGCCATCGTCTGGCGCGAGTACCTCGACTCCATCGCAACCTTCTGAGCGATCCGCGTTCAACTGCTCGCACCGCTCGACGATCATCCACCTCGACAGCCCCATGACGAACGCCGCTCGCATCCGCCTTCTCGGGATCCGCCACCACGGCCCGGGTTCGGCGCGCGCCGTCGAGCGAAGTCTGCACGAGTCGCCGCCCGACATCGTGCTCATCGAGGGGCCGGCCGATGCCGACGGCGTGCTCGCGCTGGCGGGCTGCGACGACATGCAGCCGCCGGTCGCGATGCTCGCCTACGTGGCCGATCGGCCGGAACGGGCGACCTTCTCACCGTTCGCCTCGTTCAGTCCCGAATGGGTGGCGCTGCGATGGGCGCTCGAGGCCGACGTCCCGGTCCGGTTCATCGACGTGCCATCTCGCCACACGCTGGCGAGCGACCAGCCCGAGCAACTCGAGTTGCACGAGCCGGCGTCCGGGTTCGGCCGACGTCCGATCGATCCGATCGGCGAACTCGCAACGGCCGCCGGTTACGACGACGCCGAGCGTTGGTGGGAGGACGTCGTCGAGCACCGGCTGCACCCCGACCCTGACGAGGCCGCGGGCTCGGGTGTGCCCGGAGGGGTCGACACCGGGGCCCCGTTCGCTGCGATCGGTGAAGCGATGGCTGCGCTCCGAGCCCAGTTCGAGCCGACAGGCGAACCGGCTGCGCTGGGCGAGCGGC